>JAKSUM010000001.1 GCA_024409025.1 bacterium
GCGGCGCATGGGGCGTTTCGCCTGATTCCGAAGAAGGGATGCCTGATGCCGCAAAGCCTCAAAATGACCCAAAGGATATAGATGCCCTTATCTCAGGTCTTAGAGGATTTCCGCTCGTAAGATTTGAGGATTTCGGTAAAAAGGGCGATATAGATTTTTCGGTATGCTCTCCTCCTTCATTTGGAAGAAAGATTGACAGCTTTGTTTCATTTGTCAGGGAAAGCCGCATTGGTGACAGATTTGCCGTCTTTTCGTCACAGATGAAAAGGCTCTCCTCAATGCTTCTTGAGAATTCTGTTCCGGTAAAGGAGCTGATATCCGGATCTCCGGATTTCCGTCCTGAAATGCTGAATGAAAAGATCTCTGTCTCAAAAAGAAATCTGGCAGAGGGCTTTATATGGGACGGAAGCCTGTTTTTTATTACCGACAGTGAGCTTTTGGGCTCAAAAAGGCTGTCTGTAAAAAAAGCAAAGAGAAGGGCGCCCTTAAAGCTCGAAGCTCTCGTTCCGGGAGATTTTGTTGTACATTCCGCATACGGGATAGGTCTGTATGAGGGACTTGAGACAAAATCCATAGGCGGAATATCTTCTGAATTTCTTAAGATAAGATATGAGGAGAGGAAGCACGGAAAGCCCCCGATCGCACAGCATCTGTTTCTTCCCGTGGATCAAATTTATCTGATAGATCGTTTTGTAAGAGGAGACGAGCAGGATCCCCAGCTCTCGGATCTTAATGGGCGCGAATGGTCAAAGACAAAACAGAAGGCCAAAGAGGATGCTGAAAAGACAGCGGCAGAGCTTCTTAAAATATATGCCGAGAGACAGGCATCGGAAGGATTCAGATTTTCTGCCGATGCTCCTTGGCAGGCTGAATTTGAGGACGCTTTCCCTTATGTCGAGACTCCCGATCAGCTTAAAGCCATATGCGACGCAAAGAGGGATATGGAATCCGATCATCCGATGGAGAGGCTCATATGCGGAGATGCGGGCTTCGGCAACACCGAGGTTGCTCTTCGCTGCGCCTTCAAGGCGGTAATGGACGGCAGACAGGTTGCTTTTCTTGCCCCGACGACTATTCTTGCTGAACAGCATTTTTCAGTATTTTGCGAGCGTATGGCATCCTTTCCTGTAAGAATAGAGCTTATTTCAAGGTTCAGGAAGAAGAGTGAGCAGAGAGATGCGGTTCTTCGGGCTGCTTCAGGAGAATGCGACATACTTATAGGAACTCACAGGATCCTTTCAAAGGATGTCTCCTTTAAGAACCTTGGCCTTGTCATTATAGATGAGGAGCAGTATTTCGGAGTAATGCATAAGGAGAAGCTTAGGCAGCTTAAGGCCGGCGTGGATACCCTTATGCTGTCCGCCACTCCTATACCGAGGACGCTTAATCTTACCTTGAGCGGGATAAAGGATCTCTCCCTTATTTCCACGCCTCCCCAGAACACGCTTCCGGTAATGACAAGGATTGCCCCATTCAGCAGAGAGCTTGTAAAGGCAGTGATAATGAGGGAGAAGGCTCGGGGAGGGCAGGTATTCTTTCTGCATAACAGGATTGACGGGATAGAGGCAATCGTCAGGGAAATTGAAGAGATGATTCCAGGCATAAGGGCTGCTGGCGCCCATGCCAGAATGGGCGACGAGCTTGACAGGGCTGTAAAGGACTTTGCTTCCGGAGAATATGATGTGCTTGTATGCACGACGGTGATTCAAAGCGGTCTTGACATGCCTGGGGTCAACACTATTATAATAAATAATGCCTATAATTTCGGGCTTGCCCAGCTTTATCAGATCAGAGGCAGGGTTGGGAGGGGAAACAGGCAGGCTTATGCCTATCTTCTCTATCCTCCCAATATGGCCATTATGGGAGCTGCAAGGAGGCGTATGGAGGTTCTTAGGGACTTTACAGAGCTTGGAAGCGGATTCCATATAGCAATGAAGGATTTGGAGATGAGGGGCACGGGGGATATTTTAGGAAAATCGCAGCACGGCTTTATACAGTCTGTCGGGTTCTCAATGTACTGCTCAATGCTTGAGGATGCGGTGCTTGAGCTTAAGGGCGAGAAAAAGCCTGAGCCTTTGGGAGATCCGGTTATGCGTCTTCCTTTTTCGGCATATATTCCTGATTCGTATGTGCAGGATCCGAAGCGTAAGCTTACTTTATACAGAAAGCTGGCAGCGGCACAGTCATCGAAGGATGTGCTTCTTGTTAAGGATGAAATGAGGGATATTTACGGGACTGTGCCTGATGAGGTGCATAATCTCTGCGATGCGGCATGCTTAAAGCTTCTTCTGAAAAGGGCTCTGATTCCGGTAATTGAATGCTCTGGAGCCGACATCAGGCTTTTTATGCCGTTTGCCGAATTCAGCAGGCAGTTTACTGCCAAGCTAAGATCAAAAAAACTTCCTTTGGGAATTGAAGGAAGCAGGATTGTTCTTTTCGGAATACTTAAGGATGAATATTGGATGGAGATCCTGTGCGATTTTGTTTCATTTATTGCCGATATTTCTGAAAATTTATCAAATATTAAGAATTTTCAGGAAATATCAAAAAAATTGTAAAATAAGTTTAAAATAACGCTCATATAATAATAGAAAAACATAAAGGAGGATATTAATGAAAAAAACAGCTTTGCTAATAGCGGCTCTCCTTATGATTCCGTTTCTCTCAGGCATTTCGGAAGCCGCTAACAGCCTTTATCTTAATAATTCAAAAATTGCCGGAAGGGTTCTTGTTATAGACGGCTCATCCTACATATCGGCGGAAAGCCTTGCTGAAAAATTGAGGACTCATGTCGCTTTTTTCCCTTCTTCGGGCACTGTGGTTTTTAACGGGCGCCATATAAAAGATTTTATAAAAGCCAACGGAGTTATATACATATCTGCCAAGGAAGCCTCAGCTGCTGTCGGAGGAATGATAAAATTCAATTCTCAGACAAGAGATCTTTATATTTCTGCAAATCCGTCAAAGGCCTCAGCTGTAAGCTCTTCAAATACGCCTATTCCTTCCGCAGGCTATTCAATTCCATCTCCTCCGTCATCAATGGTCACCGAAACTTCTCAACAGCCTTCATACGGTTCAATAGGGAGCTCTTCAAGGCCTTCTTCAAGATTCAGCAGCATACGGCCGAGCCATTCTGACGGAATTCTCAGAGACGGTCTGAGGATGCCGAGCAATGCTACGATATCCGGAGTTCCCGCTCCGCCGGAAAGCCCTTCCTTTAAGAGAATACATGAGATACAGCAGAGAGGCAATTTCTCTCCAAAGTCAGGAAAGAATGCCGTATTCTCCGTGACCGTAAATGACATGGAGGAAATAGGCTCCATGAAGAACGGAGTCAGCGCTTCCGCAGGCAAGAAATACATAGTCCTGTATATTTCCCAGCAGAACATATCTAAGGATCCCCAGATATACACCGGAAAATTTACTCTTATGGATGAGCATTCAAGAGTGTATGACTATCTTGAGGGACTTAGCAACTATTGGCTGGCCATACTTAAGCCGGGAGGCTCAAATTACGGATATATCGTCTTCGAGGTTCCTGCTGACGAGCACCCCGTCTATCTGGTTCTTAATGCAATGAACCAGCCTCCGCTTTCTATAGATCTCATACACTGATAAAAGACCGCTAACAGGCTAAAAAAAAATTTGGAGGACAATATGCTAAAAATCCTGTCAATGATTCTCGTATGCCTTTTCGCTTCCGCAATGCTTGCTGTACCTGCCTCTGCTTCTGAGAAGGTCAATATAGAGATGTGGCATGCTATGAAGGCTGAAAAGAATGATGCTCTTGAGTCGCTGGTAAACAGGTTTATGAAGGAGAATCCGGACATTTCCGTTACCACGAAGCTCATTAAGAGTCCGGATCCGAAAATGTATGGCAATGATTACGCATGCCTTTACAGAAATATTATACAGGGTCTTGCCGGAGGTACTCCTCCGGATATCGCTCAGGTTTATGAAAACTGGACGACTCAGTTCGTTATGATTGGAGCGGTAACTCCTTTTTCCCATTTTAAGGGAGCTGACGCAATCACACAGGCAGAAATAAACGACATATTCCCAAGCTTCAGGAATGCATGCTCATTCAATGGAGATATGTATGCCATGCCCTTCAATAAGAGCATATATGTTATGTACTATAACAAGGCCCTCTTCTCCAAGCTTGGAATAAATCCGCCTAAGACATGGGAAGAGGTAAAGGCCGTTTCTAAAAAGATATACGAGTCTGAGGGAATTCCAGGACTTGAATTCACTCCAAGCGTCGATATATTTGGAAATATACTCTATACTTCCGGAGGGGAATTCATCAGAAATGGCAGCGCCGTATTTAATGACGCCAAGGGAATTGCCGCTATGAACTATCTCAGGGAGATGACGGAAAATAATTATGCCGCTTATTCATATTCCTCATATAAGGATTTTGTCGGCGGCAAAGCCGGATTCATAATTGAGACAACCTCAAGAATCGGAGCTCTTAAGAATGACTGTAAGTTTAATTACGGAATAACCTTTGTTCCCGGAGAAAAAAAGGCTTACCTTTATGCTGGCACTAATCTTGCCATATTCTCTCAGGACGAGGCAAAAAAGCTTGCATCATGGAAGCTGATAAGATTCCTTAACCGTAAGGAAAATAATATAGAGCTTGCTGAGAGGACAGGATATCTTCCTACCACTCTTTCTGCCTCTGAGAGCCCCGAATATAAAAAGTTTATATCCTCCAATCCAGGATATGAGACTGGAATACAGGCCCTTAAATATGGAGTTTCACAGCCAGATACGGCTGCATGGGAGTCTATAAGGGGATTTATTACGGACGCAGTTATGAATTCTCTTGCTGAAGGTCAGGATGCCGAAGAGGCTGTAAATGCTGCTGCCGAATATTCCAATGATCTCCTTAAGGGATTCAAATAAGGGGAGGCGCTGATGAAAAAAATATTAGCCGGGCTGCTCTTTATGGCATCCCTGGTTTTGTGCCTGCCGCCTGCGGCTGATGCTCAGATTCAGACGGTATCCATTGCAGTTGGGACATCAAGGCTTGCAGAGCAGGGAATAGTGAATACGGGCATCGTCTATGTTCCCGTGCGTCCTGTAGTTACGGAGATGGGAGTCTCTTGGGAATGGAATCCTGCAAGAAAAAGGCTTGTAATAAACGGAAAAACTGTTTCCGGAAATGCGATACGCTACAATAACTCGATATATCTGCCTTACACTGCGATAGCTTCATTTGCTGGAGTGCCTGCCGTTTTTGACGGCTCGGCCTCAAGGGTAATATTCAGACCTGAGGCAACTGAGGATACCTTGGCTTCTTATCTTGGCGGAACATCAGCATCCTTAAAGCCGTCCGTAAGCTCCCCATCCCCTGCCGTTTCCGTTCAGGCTCCTTCTCAGGGCTTCATAAAAGAGCCTTTTGTGCCGGTAGTCGGCGAAAATGATGTCTTTAAGGTTTCTGTCACAAATATGGACTCTGTTTCGGAAGTAAAGGGACAGCGCCCGAGAAGCGGAAATAAATTTGTTGCGGTACATCTCTCACAGCAGAATGTTTCAAGAGAAGTACAGATCTACACTGGAAAATTCGCTCTTATGGATAAGGCGCATAGGATTTATGAGTACAGTGAGGGCGTCAGCAATTTTTGGCTTGTGGTCCTCCGTCCCGGAGGCACGAACTTCGGATATCTTGTATTTGAGGTTCCTGTGAATGCCGAGCCAAACAGGCTTATACTTTCAACGACTTCAAGGCCTCCTATGACAATTAATCTTTCAAGATAAAAAAAAAGCCGGATCAAAAAGATCCGGCTTTTTTGTCGTTTTTACTCTTCTGTCTGTTCCGCCTCCGGCTGTCTGTCTGAGGCTTCAAGCTTTATTAGGACTGCTGACGGGGTGCTTATGGACTTGTTAAAATAAAATTCTGAGCGCCCGTTGAAGGATGACTCCTCCTCAAGCTCTATGAACCCGCCTCTTTTCATTGTATATCTTTTCAGGCTGACGGTCTTTCCCTGCCATTTGCATCCGGTAAGACTTATCCTGAATCTGGAATATTCGGGAGAATATATGCCATAAGTGAATTTATGGACTATATTCCTGTATTCCTCCTCCATCTTTGACTTTAGCGGGCAAGCCTCCATTTCGGATATTGTTTTGGACGGGTTTGATGCCCCTATTAGCATGTATATGGAGTCTTTGTCCGGAGAGCAGGCCTGAATAAGGAATGAAAGCCTGTCAAGCCCCTGAGTGTCAAATAGCAATATCGATTCGTCCTTAAAAAGCGACTTTACGGCATATTCCGCGCATAATCCCTCTATGCAGGATGGCAGCTCTATGAAATCCGCTTCGGCCTTTGCCGCGCATATCATATTCTGTACAGCGTATGTTCTTGCTTCAAGAGCGTCCCTCTCATCGGGAATCCCTTCCCCTATTGCAAAATAAACGCCTTTTTTCCCTGTCTTTTTATATTCCGGAAGTATTTTGCTCTTTAGGAATGCCGGCTCAAGAAAATAGCTGTAAGGCATCAGATTCGGGCTGGTGATGTAGATTATGTCAAAAGGGGCTGAGACTCTTTCCGCATAGTCCATAAAATCCCTCAGCTTTTGGGATACTGCCTCGTATTTTCCGCTTCCTTCAAATGTTCTTTCAAATCCTGGGCCGCCTATTAGAATTCTGCTGTCATATTTTTTGAGGCCTCTGGCGATCATTGTAGAGTATGCATAGAGCTCTTCCTCGCTGCCATTCCATGGGGAAGCCTCGGAATCAGCCCTGCTCATAAGCAGTATGCCCTTTACCCTTTTTGAGAGTCCCGGCAGGGATGATATGAATTTTTCCGCATTGGAGACTTTTTCGTCTGCGCTTCCCATTGCGCTTGCCGGCTTCTTGGATATGTCGATTCTTAAGAAGCAGGCTGATGAATCTGAGGCTAGCGGTGTCTGCGATGCCGGCGTTCCGTCTTCTGGAATATCAAACACGAATGATGAGTTCATAAAACAGTCCGATGAATTTTTGAAGACAATCTGTGAGGATCGCAGCTCGCCGATCTGCTTTCCTATGTTTATTTCGGACATTATGCTTGATTTTTTTGGAGTAGGCATCGGGACCGGAGCCGCTTCCTCTGAGTCCTGTTTTTCCTGAACGTCAGCATCCGGCTCCTGTCCGTTTGGGGTTTCTGAAGCAGATTGCGAGGTTTGAGGAGTCTGAGAAGGGTCATTCTGGGCGCTTGCCTGCATAGGAGCCGTTATTATGGCTAGGGCAAGCAGTATTCCTAGTAATTTAATCATTGTTTTCCTTATCTTTCGTTGCCGGATGTGAGTTTTCTCATTCTGTCAAGTGTCGTATATACGTCAACAGGAGCCTTTTCTTTCTCTTCTGGCTTGGCCTCCGCTTTCTTTGCCGGCCTTACTGCTCCTGATGAGCCTTTTCTATAGTCAGACATTATCATGTTAACATAATTTATTGTTTCAGAATACGGGGGCACTCCTCCATAGGCTATTACGGCGCCCGGACCTGCGTTATATGCAGCAAGGGCGAATGCCACATTATTATTGAAGGCGTCAAGCTGTCTTCGGATATAAAGCGTGCCTGCCGCTATGTTCTGATGTGGAGAGAAAAGATCGCTTACTCCGAGCCCTCTTGCCGTATCGGGCATAAGCTGCATAAGACCTCCTGCCCCTACTGGTGATACTGCAAATGGGCAGAAGCCCGATTCGTATTTGATTATGGTTCTTATCAGATATGGATGCACATTGTTTTTGCGCGCTGCCAGCAGTATGATTGGAGCTATGTCGAGCTCCGATCCGTCGCGCATGGTGACGAGAATCTGGCCCAGAGATCCGCCGCCGTATCCGGTGTTCATATGGGAATATGGCGTGGGAAGCTGTCCTTTCCCGTCCGAATCCTGAGATTCGGCTGTTTTGGGAGAGTATTTGGGATAATCCAGCTTTCCGCCGTTCCTGTATCTGTCTATCTTAATTGATTCGTTTCGGGCGGCGCTGTTTGTTATTACTGTTGTAGTTCCCCTGCTTCCGGAATATGTCTTTGTCGTGATATCAGTTGATCCCGACGCAAATGCAGGAGATGAAAGAATAATCGCATAGGCTGCCACGGCTGCCAGTTTTTTCATAATAATAATCCTTGTTTTCGTTTGTTTTTATTATTTTAATTCTTGCAGACGCAGCTGAAAACCTTTCATAAGGCAATCTGCAGGCAGGATACCTTAAATTGTCAAGATATCTCCATAATGACAATCGCCCTGTCGTCGTTGTCCGATGCTCCGCCCGTGAAGCTGTCCACGTCAGCAAGGATGGCGTTTCTTATTTCCTCGGCGCATTTGCCGAAATGGTTTTCCGCTGTCGACATGACCCGCTCTATTCCGTAGTAGCCGCCTTTACTGTCCATAGCCTCAGTTATGCCGTCCGTAAATAGAATGATTTTGCTTCCGCTCTCAAGCTTTATCTTCGCATCCTCCCATTTTGTGTCCGGAAGCATTCCTACGGGAAGACCGCAGGAGTCAAGTATTGAGCATTTTCCGTCAGGGGACATCAGGACTCCGTTATGACCGGCTCCTGCATAGACAAATTCGGACTTGTCCTCATTATATATTCCGTATATTATTGTTGAAAAAAATCTGCTTTCGTCAAATAGCGATATAAGGAGCTGGTTAAGCCTTGAGAATATTGCTGACGGCGAAACGGTCTTCTTTCCCCATTCATACAAGGCACCCATTATTATGGCACTGACAAATGCTGCCGTAACGCCTTTGCCCATTACGTCCCCGAGGGTTATCAGGATATATTTTTTCATGAACGGTCGGAAGTAGTAAAAGTCTCCGCCTACTTTCATGCACTGCTTTATGTATCCTGTGATTCTTGCCCTGCCCATTGAAAGCTCTTTGGGAAGCAGCGCCCTCTGCGCTATTTTTGCAAGCTCAATGTCCCTGCCTATTTTCTGCTCGTAAAGAACGGCCTTTCTATAGCTGGAGGAAAGGGCTGCTGCCGTCATTATCAGCATTGCTGTCCCTGACATGAATATTACGTCTCCGGCTATAAGCTCCGGTGAAAGAGAGCATCCGAACAGAGATATGTGCCTTGCGGCTGCGGCAGGGATGATAAGCATAAGCGCATTCATCCCTAAAAGGACGGCTCCGGCTGCTGCTGGTATGTATGTCATGTCGAGCGGTACCGAATAGCTTCTGCTTGAATGGCCTGCGAACCATCCCGCAAGAATTTCAGCCGCCGCCAGAATAATCCATATCCATATGGAGTGTTTCATATAGCTTTTTGAAGCCATAGCGCCTTTTATTTTTACTCTTGCTCTGCCGAAAAAAAGGCGGAGCCTTCTCGGGCTGCAGATCCCTGCATTCTTTGTCATCAGAGCATAACCCCTCCCGTTTTGCTTTTCTGCATTATTTATCCTTTTTTTGAAAAATCCTGCATTAAGCAATTCTTGTAAAAACATGAAGAATTGTTAACATTTTTTCCATTGATTTTAAAGCTTTATGATGATATAATATGCTCAAAATCGACTGTATAAATTATATTTTGAAGGAGATATACTGATATGAACGCAGGATTTATACCTGGATTTGGTCCCGGTCCCGGACATCATCATCATCATCATGATCCTTTTGGCCCCGGCCCCGGACATCATCATGGTCCTCATGGTCCTTTTGGTCCCGGCCCTATGCACGGACCTTATGCTCCTTGCCCGCCGCCTCCGCCGCCGCCTGGTCATCATCATCATCACCATCATCCGGATCCTTTTAATCCCTATGGACATTGCCCGACTCCCAGCGAGCAGCTCGGACATGCTATAGGCGTAGGTCTTGGACATGCTATAGGCGGAGCAATCGGAGGACTTTTCGGTCACTAATTCATGATTGACACTAAGGGATTATGCAGATAATCCCTTTTTTTTTTGAGGTTTTTCAATGTATTCTTTTTTTGCGGCTGCTTCGGCTATCTGCTGCCTCTTTTCTTTTTTGTTTTCAGATGTTATTCCGTATTGTTCGGCTGATGGCGTATGTCTGCAATGCCCGATATATGTCAGGGATGACGCTGTTCAGGACAGGGAAGCCCTTGATTTTTTTTCCGATGACGATTCCATAAGAAAACCATCAGGAGAGAAGCAGCCTGAACGATACAGCGTATTGCCTCTTTTTCTGACTTTTTTAGGTGTCTTTGTTCTTATCACCGCTATGCTCGGAGGAGCCCTTATATGGGCTTCAAAGAAGAGAAAAGGCATTGCCGGCAGACCGGATAACAGGCTGGTATGCCCTGAATGCTCGCATAAGGCGTCTGTCAGGGCGCTTTATTGTGAGATGTGCGGTCATCCGCTTACTTCAGGCAGTGAAAAAGAAAAGACGGAAAAGGAAAGACGTGATTGAAACAGGAATATGTGAACTGCCACGGATATTTACAATCTGTGGCTTCTGTTAATGGTTCACCCGATTAAGTTACAAAAAGTATTTATTAAATAAATAAGCATAGAATACCCGTTATTTAAGTCATGAGGTGAATTGGCATATATTTTACTGTAAACATGGAATTTTAGTGCGATATATGCTATAATAAAAGTTAATAAGACAGACGGAAGAAGCCGAGTTTGGAGGATGCTTTGATTTTCAGAGTCCCTGCTCCTGATGGGAGAAAAGAAGAGGGAACACCCGTAATGGTGCTCCCTGAAAATACAAATATTCATGGATATAAGGTTAATTACCTTACATGCGGAGGCATGAGCGTAATCTACAAGGCTTACAAGGATAATAAGCGCTATGTAATTAAGGAAGTCTCAGGCACCGATTCCAGGAATGTGATGTCCCTTATACAGGAAAAGGCAGTCCTTGAAAGGCTTAATCATCCCGGAATCATGAAGGTTTTTGATCTGTTCGATGAGGACGGATTTTATTATATGGTCAGCGAGTTTGTCGGGGGGGTTACTGCGGATAAAAAGCTTCCTCCGGAAAGCTCCGGCCGTTTTCTTGCGGAAAGCGTTGTAAGGGAATGGGCCCTGCAGATATTTGATATTTTTGAGTATCTCCATACGCAGACTCCGCCGGTCATATACAGGGATCTCAAGCCTAAAAATATAATGGTCGACGAATCAGGTCTTATAAAGCTTATTGATTTCGGAATAGCCAGAACATACAAGAATGGCAAGGCTCAGGACACTGAACATATGGTATCTATGGTTACCGCTTCACCTGAGCATTACGGAGCGCAGACCGATGCCCGATCGGACATATATACTATAGGCGCGACTCTGCACTATCTTCTTTCTAACGGAAAGACGATGGAGTGCAATGCTTTTGACATTCCTTCTGTCAGGCTTTTTAACAAGAATGTTACTGTTCTGTTTGCTTCTGTCATAGAAAGGGCGCTTGAGCTTTCACCGGACAAGCGTTTCCAGACTGTCGCTGAAATGAGAGCTGCTTTAAAGGGAGAGGAATACAGCCCTGCGCAGGAGCATGAGCCTCAGGCAGAACATTCTATCGTCTCGGCCAGAGGCACTGGAGGACTTAACAGGCCGAAGACTCTTCTTGAGCAGATAGAATCCGATTCCAGACCGACAAACGCAAGGCTTCCGAGAACAGATCTGTCATGGGAGCAGAAAAAAGGGACCGGAAGCATTGTTATTCCTTCAATTCCTAAATTAAATAAGCTTGAGGTCGATTCTGCCGAGGCCAGAGGAATAGGAACTCCTCTTTACGCTCCTCCGGTAAGGCGGGATCAGGAAAAGCTTGGCGATTCGTTTGCAAATCCAGTGTCGTCTGTATCGTTTTCATCATCTGCAAAGCCTAAAATGTCTGAGGACACAGACAAGACTGATAAGCAGGATGATGCGACCGAAATAAATATTCCCCTGATTACTCCGTCTGCGAAAAAAAATGATGGTTACAGGCGCGAAAATGATCATACCCTTCGCTCCTCTTCAAGAAGCTTCCGTAAGGACGATAAGAAGAGTATAAGCTCTATATTCGCAATATGTGCAGGCATTATAATAGGCATAGTCTGTGCAAGCATTGCCATGTTATTTATAAATATGAACAATGTCCCGTCTGTTGTCAATTGGAGCGATGCCGGCAAGTATGACGGTAAGGTTATTACTGTTCAGGGAGAGATTAAAGAGGTCTACATGACCTCTAAAAACAATATCTATCTGTATTTCAGCCCCGGACCTGACAGATCTCACACCTTCAGAATCGGCATATTTTCTGAGAATTTTGTAAAATTCCATTGTACCGAGAAGCCTGAGCAGTATTTTAACAACGAGTATCTCGGCTCAATTGTGAAAATGAAGGGCAAAGTAAGAATAGAAAAGGTTGCTAATGACGATATTCCGCAGATGTTTGCCACAAGCCCCGGCGATATAGAAGTTGTCCAGAAGCGGCCTGGAAAATATTGACGGTTCTTTTGATATGGCAGCAGTTCTTAAATTCTTTACGCGCTATTTCCCTTTTGCGGCTATCGCTGTTACTTCAGGATTAATATATGCCGCGTATATAATAACCAATACAAGCCTTTTTATTTTTCTTGCATCGTTTCTTTTTGGGGCAGTGATCCTTCTGCCTTTAGCCGGATGGCTTAATATCAGAAATCTCAGGCTTGAAAGGGATATATGCCTGATATGCTCTTCAGGTGAGGACATTACCTTTTCATACCGGATAATAAATGAGGGAAATCTGCCGGCTTTCAGTGTGCTGGTATTCGAGCCTCTTGGAAGGATATGTTCAGGGGAGGCATATTCCGCCTCTGTCGATTATATCGCTCCCAGATCTTCCGTATCCGTATCCGCTGTTCTGAAGGTTTCAAAGCGTGGGCTTCATAACCTTGGCAGCGCGTGCCTTGCTTCCTATTTTCCCTTTTCGCTTTTTTTCAAGGAAAGAAAATATCCGCAGGAAGGCAGGATTATGGTGCTTCCGCAACAGATGATTTTTTCTTCCGTCCCGTTTCTTGCCTCTGACAGGCAGGATAAGGGCAAAAAGTTTTTTTCCGTTTCCGAGGATAGGGAATTTGCCGGATTAAGGGAGCATTCGCCTTCAGACGGCATGAGAATGGTGCACTGGCCTAAAAGCGCTTCAATGGACAAGCTTATTGTTAAGGAATTTTCTTCTTCCAGAGGGGTTAAGGCTTTAATAGCGGCTGACTGCTCCTGCAGAGGGGAAGCGTTTGAAGCTATAATTTCGGCGGCTGCAGGCGTTGCCGGATACTGTGGAAGGAAGGGCGTGAAGTGCGCTCTCTGCGACAGCTCCTCCGTAATAGAGGGCACTTCTGAGGATTGCCTTAAAAGGCTTGCCGTCATGGAGGGAGGAGCCGGGTTTGGGATTCCTCCGGCAGCCATGCTGAAGAAACACGGCGTGACGGTACTATTCCTCTTTTCTTCCGATCCTGAGATCAGATATAAGGAGCTTGCAGCTGAGCTGCAGGAAGCAAGAATTAATTTTTCTTTCTGCTTTTTTGACTCTTCTTCTTTTATTCCTGAAAAAAAACGCAATTATATGAATGCTGCGTCTGCTGAGAATATTAAAAATGAAGGAATCCCTGTTTACGGGAAGGGTGATTCCCCCGAAAGTGTGTTTGCCTCTTCATGGACGAAATAAAAAAAATACGCGAAGCCATTGAAATGCCTGAAAAGTCTGATATATACAGGCTTCTGTCGTGCATTGCCTCCATATCTGCCGCCCTAATATCATTGTGGGCTATGGGCTGGCCTGCATATTCTTTTATTCATCTCATTCTTATACCTGCCGGATGTCTTTTCAGCAGGAATTTTGCTTCGAGAAAGCTTGTTATAGTGAAGCTGTTCATTTCATTATTCATGCTTGTCTCACTCTGGGATTTTTTTCAGCATTTTATGTCAAGCCATCTCGGTCCGGCGGGCCCTCTGTCGATGCTTCTCATTAGGCTGCAGATATTCCATTCTTTTGATCTTCCTGCTTCAAAGGATCTTAAATATTCGCTTGCAGTTGCCGGCATATTGGTTATAACCAGCGGATTTTTCTCCTCTGAAGCTCTTTATATTGCGCTTGCCGCGCTGTTTGCCTTTATTTTCTTCGTCTCGATGTCATTTTCAGAGAGATCCTTCCTGATAAACTCCGTTCAGAAGTCCGCATGCGTAATTGCTGGAACCTCTGGGGCGTTGAAAAGATTTTCTGCTGTTGCCGGTATCTTTGTCGGATGCTCTTCTGTGCTTGGCCTTCTCTTCTTCGCTTTTCTTCCAAGAGTTAATTTGAGCAGCATAAGAATAGTTTCGCTTGAAAAATATAATCTTGCCGCCTGCTTCTCCAGCAGCGCTAATTCCGAGGCATCGTCTGACAGCAGATATTCGGGAACGCTTAAAAAGATTTCAAAAGCCGCTGACGGCTATTTCGGATTCGGGGAGTCAATGGATTTGAATTACAGGGGGAAGCTTTCCGATGATCTGGTGATGAAGGTCAAGACGTCTTTCCCAGCATATTACAGGGGAGCTGTCTTCTCCGTGTACGACGGTGCGAGCTGGAAGATAGACGATCAGTTCGAGCCTAATGAGCTGCATGCGATGGACGGAATAATTTTCCTTATGGCACATGTTCATAAGGGCACTGAGGCAGTCCATGTCTTCAATATAGAGAAGGATATGTCGAATATAGTTTATACTGCAAACTTTGCCGACAGGCTTTATTTCCCTGGAAATGAGGCATATATTGGAGGCAACAGGGAGATTTTCTCTTCCTATCCGCTTGAAAAGGGTATGTCATACGCTGCCATAAGCCTCAGGGGCTCGACATATAACGCTTTTTCCGTCAGAAGGCCTAAAAAGCATGAAAAGGTCGGTAACATAAGGGAATATTTCAGGAATTGCAATAACAGGCTTATTGAGTCCTGTCTGGAGCTTCCGAATCTGAGCGGCAGGATAAAGGAATTTGCCGAGCAGTTCGATATTATAGAGAATGATTCTGAAAGAGCCAAGGCGATATGCGATAAGATAAGATCGTCATGTGAATATGATATTAATGTCGGGAGGTTTCCTGAAGGGGCTGAAACGGCGGACTATTTTCTTTTTGAATCTAAAAAAGGATATTGCGAGCATTTTGCAACGGCTATGGCCGTAGTATGCAGGCTAAACGGTCTCCCATGCAGGGTTGTTACCGGATTCCCTCCAGGCGAGATGAACCCTTTTACGGGACTTTATGAGATAAGGGAATCTGATGCCCATGCGTGGGTTGAGGTGTTTACCGGTGACGCAGGCGTTATTGAGCTGGATCCTACTCCGGGATATTCCGCCGTAATGGCGGTAGAAAAGCCTGAGCCTGCCTTTAAGTCTGTTTTTTCATCAATAGCTTCAGCATTCAGCGACGGGGTGTTCCTTCTGCTTTTAGGTATAATAATCGTTCTTTCGTCCGTCTTCTTTATTATGCTTTCATCAATGAAGAAAAAGGCGTCAATGGCATTGAAAGCCTCCTTTACCGGAGATGAAAGAAGGGCGGTTTCCGAGGCTCCTGTATTAAGGGCTTCATTTTATGCTCTCTTTGACGCATTGAGAAAAAAAGGTCGTCCGAGAAAGGATTCTGAAACCGTTTCCGAATATTCCTCGTCTTTTGACTTGAAGATTCCAATAGCCTCAAGGCTTGTCGCTTTTCTTGGATTCTATGAATCGCTTCGCTACTCTGAAAATCCGTCAGAAGAGGACATAAAAAAGGCCGCATCCGAGTCCGCATCCATATCATGCGAAATCAGGCGGTCTAAAGGGCTGTGATTAGAGAAGGCTGAAGGATTCCGAGAATTCGAATTCTTTTCTGAATTCGGCAGGCGTCATTTTAGCCATCCTTGCGAGTCTGCATATTCTGAATTCGTCCGCAAAATCAGATTTATCAAGCATTGTCATATATTTTACTGCCGTTTTGAATGATAGCGATTCCGGATTAAGGTATCTCATTTTTATCCTGCCGCTTTCGGGATCTATAAGAGAGCTGATCTGAACGGAGGCTGTCTTGCCGTTTTCTATATATATCATGCCTCCTTCTCCGCCGTCAGACAGATATTCGGCTGCGGCATATCCGAGATTTCTTCCGTATTCCACGTCGAACGGGCATGGATCCGCGCCTCTTATCTCGTACCCTATGCTTTTGCAGAGGATTGGTATCTCTATCTTCATTCTGCGGAGCTTTTTGATAACCTCGCTTTTCAGCATTCCGGCTATGTCAAATTGGGCAAGCCTTATGTTTCCGTATGAGTCCCTTTCGGCAGAAATCCCTATTCGGTCTTCGCACAGATGCAATAGCCCTTCGGCTACTACGGCGACGCCATATGAATATCCGCAGAATAGCCTTTTCAGGATAGAGCCTGCTATTATTTCGGCTGCCTGTGATATTACATTTTTGCTGTCCTTTGAGAATGCTTCCGGAACAAGAGTTACGGCAGCCTCTGCAGCCTTGCCTATCCCCATTGCGATATGGCCTGTCTTCATTCCCATTGTTGTTGCTATAAACCAGCATCCGTCTGATGCCGCATCATTTATGAGCGTTTCTGCTATTTTAGCCCCTGCGCTCCTTGCCGTTTCAAATCCCAAAGTCTTTGTTCCCATTGGCAGAGGAAGATCGTTGTCTATTGTCTTAGGGATGAATGACGTGCAGAGCTTAGCATATCCCATCCTTTTGGCATAGTCGGCAAGCCTGCTGAGAGCGCTGGCGCTGTCATCTCCGCCTATTACGAGCATGAAGTCAACGTCATTAGCCGCAAGAACATCTGCAGTATTTCTTAATGCTTCCGCAGATGATGCCGGATTTGCTTTTGAGCTCCCTATAATGCATCCTCCCGTAAGATGTGCCTTGTGAAGTCCGAAGCCGGAAAGCGGGACGGCATTGAATTCTCCCTTCATGAGGCCTGAAAAGCCGTCCATTATGCCGATTGCCTCGGCACCGAGCGATGAAGCCCTTTCGGCTGCCGACAATACTGCGGCATTCATTCCCGGAGCAGGAGCTCCGCTTACAAGGATAGCAAATTTTCTGCCTTTCATATATAAAAAACGATCCTTTCGTCTGCTGTATCTGGATTATTTCATCATTAGGCCCTTAAATCCCTTTGAGACTATTTTCTGAAGGAATAGGAAGCTTTTCAAAAGAATAATATCGGAAAAAACATTTTTTCTATTTCCTTCCAAAGATAAAATATTTAAGGGGCAGTCAGATTCTTTCCATGAATATCCTCATATCCGTAAGACGCTTTCTTATAGCAATATTCGCTGTATGCCTTATTATAAATATAGGCTTTAATTTTTCTTCATGGATTTCAGGGCAGGCAATGAAGCCGTGCAAAGACGAAAAAGGGTCTCTTGTAATATGCTCTTCCAGCAGAAAGGAGCTTGAAAGCCTTAGAAAAGAGCATTTCGATCCAGTAAAAATAAAGGCTTTCATACAGGAGGATGACAGCAGCTCTCCTGATTCCTATTCGGTATATGCGGAGATGACTCCAAAGAGCCTTAAATATGCGTCCTCCTATCTTGATTCCAATAAGATTCCGTATAAAAAAATATCATCTCAAGGCAAGAAGATTTTTGTCAGACTTGGAAATTCTGCGCCTGTCAGAAAGGATGCCGACATTCTTGCCGAGAGGATAAATTCCGATACAGGTATAAGGACTTTTATCAAGGCTGACAGGAATGAAGCTTCATTCTGCCTGATTGTTGAAAATATAGATTACGGCAGGGCCGAGGGTATTATTGATTCATTTGATAAAAATATTAATGCCAAGTGGGTAAAAAGCAAACAGTGCCGCTGACACATTTGTCTGTTCTGCCGTCTCCCATACTGTTCATGCCGATCCTGAAAATAAAAATCCAGTATTTGATATAATAAATTGAATATACGGCCATTGAATTAATGGCCTGTTTCATATTGCTTAAATTTAAGAAAAGAGGTGAAATGCCTTCCGGACTTGTTCCGGAAGACGCTTTATAATTGGACAATATCGCAGATCTTGAAAGCATGACCCGCCCGGAGCTTCTGGAGGCTGCCAGAGCTATCGGGCTTATAGGTCTTCAGAAGCTGAAAAAGCATGAGATTGTATATAGAATACTCGAGGAGAAGGCCGAGCAGCAGGGCCTTATTTTTGCAGCCGGAATACTTGAAGTTATGCCTGACGGATACGGCTTTATGAGGGGAAAGAGGTATCTCCCAGGGTATGATGATATATATGTGTCTCAGTCGCAGATTAAGCGCTTCGATTTGAGGACGGGTGATGTCATAGCCGGACAGGTAAGGCCGCCCAAGGCTTCTCTTGGTGAGAAAAATTATGCTCTCTTGAAGGTTCAGGGAGTCAATTCAATGAATCCTGAGGATGCAAGGAAAAGGCCCCGATTCAATGACCTTACACCAATATTTCCGGATGAGAAGCTTGTGCTTGAGACCTCCGGAGGCGATATAGCGCCAAGGATAATAGATATTCTATGCCCTATAGGAAAGGGGCAGAGGGGACTGATTGTTGCCCCTCCAAAGGCTGGAAAGACCACGATCCTGAAGCAGATTGCAAATGGAATAACGAAGAATTATCCTGATATAGAGCTTATAGCCCTTCTTATTGACGAGAGACCCGAAGAGGTGACGGATATGGAGAGATCCATACAGGGTGAGGTCGTAAGCTCGACTTTTGACGAACCTCCGGAACATCATGCTATGGTTTCAGAGCTCGTTATTGAAAAGGCCAAGAGGCTTGTGGAATCTGGCAAGGATGTGGTCATTATGCTTGACAGCATAACGAGGCTTGCAAGGGCGTATAATCAGGTTACTCCTCCTACAGGAAGAACGCTCTCCGGAGGCCTTGACACGTCTGCTCTGAGAATGCCGAAGAGATTCCTCGGGACTGCAAGAAATGTCGAGTTCGGAGGAAGCCTTACCATAATAGCGACAGCCCTTATCGAGACGGGATCCAAGATGGATGATGTTATTTTTGAGGAGTTTAAGGCCACCGGAAATATGGAGCTGGACCTCTCAAGAAGGCTGTCTGAAAGAAGGATATTTCCCGCTGTCGACATTAAAAAATCCGGAACAAGGCATGAGGAGCTTCTGCTCGGCGAAAAAGATCTCAAGACTTCATGGCTTATAAGAAGGGCTCTCGAGATGCTTGGACAGGACGATATGTCCGAACAGCTTATAGAACAGATTAAGAAGACAAAGTCAAACAGGGAATTCCTTGATTCATTTGTCAAGGATGCCTCTTCAAGAAAGGCTGGAGAAAAGCAATGAAAAAATTTTATTCTCTCGAATCCACATATGAAGGAGAGATATCCGAGAATACCGATTACGGCGCTCTCGGATGCTGCGGCAGAGACAAGCTCCGCGAGCCTGAGGAGAAGGAGATGATTCCTCTTCCGTACGGATCGGAAATACATTTCCTCCCAGGAAGGGATCCTATAGGCATTAGGACGGGCAACCGCGAAAGATGGTTTCAGAGCGGAGAAGGTATGCGCCGTTGCATGCGTTACCCCTCCAGGCTATACACGCACCATGCTTCCTGCCTATCATGTCAATAAGGCCGGAGATTTCCCTTTCTTCGGATATACAATGGGAGCATTCCATGAGGGAGAGCTCTGGATTGCGGCTGTTCAAACCGATTCTTCACTCCGCTGGGATCCTTCCCAGTACAACAGCCCTGATCTTGAGACTAAGATTAAGAAGAAACTGAAAAAATTCAAAAATAACAGGCTTCTTCCACATATAGCAAAATGCGCTCTGGAATACGGTTGCTGGAATGCGCAGAATATTTTTTACGAGAGATGGGAGGGCGGAATTCCCGTTTCAGTGGGATGCAATGCGGACTGTCTCGGATGCATATCCAAAAAGAGAAAATCAAAGGTGCAGTCCCCTCAGTCAAGGATAAAATTTGTTCCTACGCCTGACGAGATATGCGAAATAGCCATACCCCATCTTCAGATGGGAAGAGCGATAATAAGCTTCGGACAGGGGTGCGAGGGAGAGCCTCTTACCCAGTGCGACGTTATTGCCGAGTCCATAAGGAGAATGAGGGCTGAGACTGATTCCGGCACTATCCATATCAATACAAATGGTGCGGAGACCCACAGGGCAGTCAAGGTAATTGAGGCTGGGCTTGACAGCATAAGGGTAAGCATGAATTCTGCAGTCAGGGACACATACAATTCCTATTTCTCTCTTGGAGCAGGCACCTTTGAGGGGGCTAAGGAGACTGTTAAGGCTGCAAAGGAGCATGGTCTGTTTGTTAGTATAAACTATCTTGTAATGCCCGGAGTAAATGATAATGAGTATGAGGCCGAAGCGTTTATAAAGTTCCTTCAGGAGTACAGGCCGGACATGGTTCAGACAAGAAACCTCAACATAGATCCCGAGATGTATTTCCGGACAATGCCTACTCTTAAGGGCAAGGCAATTGGTATTTACAATCTTATTGAGAGAATAAGGGAGGCATGTCCCGGCATAATAATAGGAAACTTCAACAGGGCCGTCAGGGATTAGCCTGTCAATTGTAAAAAATCCATATTTCATTCTATTTTTACCTGATTACTGTAAAAATAACAAAACATGTGATATAATAGACAAATAGAGACTTCTCTATTTCGGCTGCGACAAGCTGTAATTAAAATTATGAAAGGGGATATTTAAATGGCAGATTCAATCGGAGCAATAGGTTCAGGCAATTCTTTAATGTCTCAGGCAATGGGACAGTTCGGATCAATGCATGATATGTCATCTGTCGGACAGGCAGCAGGCCTTGAAAAGACCCAGTCAGCCCAGCCTTCTGAAGACGCCTCCAAGATTGGTGCTGAGGCAAATGCTATAAACGAGACGGACAAGACGGAAATTTCCGAGGAAGCTCAGGAGGAAGCCGGAGCTGCCAATGCGGCCCAGCAGGCAGCAGGACAGGGACAGCAGGTGGATATGACCCAGCAGATCAAGGATGCGGTTCAGAGAGTGGTTGATGAGGCTAAGGGCGCATCTTCCGTTGCTAATGCCTCCCAGGCTGCTCAGAACGGGCATGGAACTCAGGGTGCTCAGGCAGCCTCCCCTGTAGATCAGCTTAAAGAGATGATGAATGCCGCTCAGAAGAACGGGGTACGGATTGATGAATCAGTCTCAAGCGCAGCCCAGTCTGCTATAGACGGTGACGTAAACAAGGCGGATCAGATTATAAA
>JAKSUM010000010.1 GCA_024409025.1 bacterium
AAGAGCCTGATACCTATGTATCAACAAAGGTAGCTCATGATACGGCAACGAATTCGCTTATATTCTATGTGACGGAAAGAGAATATAACGACATTGTCCCAATGATCGAGATGCTTGACGCCCCACAAAAACAGATCCTGATATCCGCAATAATAGCTGAGACGCAGCTGAGCAACAGCCTTGACGCCGGAATCGCATGGCAGGCCGTGGCAAATCCGGGAGTCATAGCGACGTTCCAAGGCGGAAATACGACAGAAGCCCTCTTCAACAGCCTTGCATCAGGAGGTTTTGTCGCCGGAGGCATAGGCTCAGAAAGCGTAGAGCTGAAATCAGGAGACAATACGATAAAAATCCCGAAGCTGTATGCTGTAATAAAGGCTCTCGAGACAAAAGGCAATTTTAATCTGCTGTCCACCCCGAGGATCATAACACATGATCATCAGGAGGCAAAGCTGTCCGCTACCAAAACATATCCGTATGCTACAGGAGTCAAATACGACTACAATAATAACCCGATCATAAACTATAAGGAAAAGGATGTGGGACTTGACCTATCAGTAACGCCGCATGTTGGGCAGAACGATCAGGTAAAGCTTGCGCTAAAACTGAAGCTGTCGGATTTCGTGGAATGGATATCTCAGGGAACCGGAAGCTCCGAAGTTAAAATACCCGTAACAACGGAAAGAAGCGTTGACAATACAGTAACTCTCCATAACGGAGAAACCATAGTAATAGGCGGACTTATAGACGAAAATACAACCGAACATATAAAACAGGTCCCGCTGCTTAGCAAGCTTCCGCTTATAGGAGGCCTTTTCAAGGACAAAAGCGTTTCAAAAGCATCAAGGACCCTGTTTGTTTTCATAACACCGTATATAATAACAAATCCTCAGGAAATGAAGTTCATATCGGATAAATACGGAAGAGCCCTTATAAAGGAAAAGCCGTCACATCAAAGCTCCGAGTCAGAAGAGCGGAATAATGACGGTTCAGACGAAAAGGGGCAGTAAAAGATGAGCGAATCAATTCTGAAACAGATTCCGTCAGATTTTTTCCAGAGGAACCAGCTTCTTCTGTTCTCGGAAAATCCTCTGACAATAGGTATATGCCCGGACTCTGAGCAGTCTGCAATAGAAGACATACGCCTTATGACAGGAAAAAGCATTGAGCTGGTTTCAATAACGCGCGAGCAGATGGAATCAGGTCTCAGGGACATGATGATTGCGGATGCAAGACAGTCCGGAGAAGCCGGAAACCTGTCTGCAGGCATAAACGGCGACGAAACCCTTGATCTTGCCGAATCAGGACAGGATGCCCCCATTATAAAGCTTGTAAACGGAATTTTCATGCAGGCTATACAGCAGAGGGGCACCGACATTCATATAGAACCCTATGAAACAGAGGCGCACGCAAGAATAAGGACCGACGGGGAGCTTTATGATTCGGTAAAAATGACTAAAAGCCAGTATACGGGCGTATGCGCAAGAATAAAGGTTATGTCGAAGCTGAATCTTGCGGAAAGCAGGCTTCCGCAGGACGGAAGAATGAGGGTAAAAAGCGGAACAAGAATCATAGATGTCAGAGTATCGCTTCTTCCAGTCCAATTTGGAGAGCGCATTGTATTGAGAATTCTCGACAGAAGCTCCAAGCTCATAACACTGGAAGAGCTTGGACTTCTAAGGAACGACTATGAAGCTGTAAATGGAATGATAAGCAGGCCTTACGGCTCAATACTCGTCACCGGCCCCACAGGAAGCGGAAAATCTACGACTCTCTATGCGATGATTGAAAAAATCAAGTCCCCCAGAAGAAACATAATAACAGTAGAGGATCCCGTCGAATACCAGATAGACGGAATCGGACAGGTCCCTGTAAACAGCAAGACGGGCCTGACATTCGCCTGCGGACTACGTTCCATACTAAGGCAGGATCCCGATGTCATTATGGTAGGGGAAATAAGAGATCCCGAAACTGCCGACATTGTCACACATGCCTCACTGACAGGACATCTTGTTCTTTCAACCCTCCATACAAATGACGCCCCGACAGCCGTCTCAAGGCTTGTCGATATGGGCGTTGAAAAATATCTCATCTCCTCGTCCCTGCTCGGAGTTATGGCACAGAGGCTTGTAAAGACACTATGCCCCAAGTGCGCAAAGCCCTATACGCCTGAAGTCAGCGAGCTTAAGGCGGCAGGATGGGATTCCCTGCCCAAAGGAGCCTCATTCAAACAGGCGGCAGGATGTCCTGAATGCATGAACTCCGGCTATAGAGGCAGAAGAGCAATTTTTGAAGTCATGAAAATTGATGAGGAACTAAGAAGCGAAATAACAAGAACTTCCGATTCAAACACGATAAGGGATATCGCAAAAAGGAATGGAATGAGGAGTCTTCTCGAAGATGGAAGGGAGAAGGCGGCAATGGGATTTACCACATTATCAGAAATAGCCAAAAGCACAAAAGCATAGGAGATATTTATGAAAAATTTATTAACCCCATTAGTTTTAATTGTATTTCTGATGATTTCTGCGATTCCGGCGTCAGCCCAAGACGAGCTTATGGGACAGCAGAAAGTAAGGCTACACAACGGATACTATTTTATAATACCGGATTCTTATTCTCCAGGACCACTATCACTATCCGTAAATCCTTTTCTGGAAAAGATCGCCAGCAATCCTCAAAACCTGTGCCTCAACTATTCAAACAAAAAAAAGATAATAAATGCGGTATTCACCTCATGTCCATCGCCGAAGCCTGAAAATGGACTGAAGAATATGGGGCTTGAGGATATATTCAAAAGAATATTCAATAAGGTTCCCAACATGGAACTAAAGCTTGCAAGAACAATAAACATCAACGGACACGAAACCTTCTTTGCAAAAATAGATATGCTGTCAAAAGATAAAACAGGGAAGGAAATGCCTTTTATAAGCGCCATAATGTATATGGTTCAGGAGGGTAACTATCTTTATACGAGCGTATTTGCCGCCCCTACAGATACATTCAACTCCTTCTTTAGGGAATTCATGGAAATACAGGAAACATTTAACAGGGAAAAAGGATTTAAGGATATTATTCCCGAAAGCGAAGAAGAGGACGGCGGAATATCATAAGGAGACAAGATGAAAACAAAAATTATCGCACTTATTGCCCTAATAATCATAATCACATCACCGGCATACGCCCAGCAGAATTACTTCGGGAAAAACAAAATAGAGCTTCACAACGGATATTACTTTCTGCTCCCGGATTCATACGTGCCCACAAGCGCAGAAGGGGCATTAGGCTTTCCGAATTCAGTAGTAAAGGCATATAAAAACCATAATGCGGCAATCATAATGTTCATGTCAGCCCCAATTCCAGAGTCGGACGAGACATTAAAGGATATGGGCATAGAGGGCATCATGCAAAAACAGATGGAGCCTATCATGGACATACAGCTCATAAGAACAATAGAAATGAACGGCAGGGACACATTGTTCATAAGAGGACGATCCAAACAGCAGACAGAGCTCCATTCATATAATCTGTTCGGCAAAGGCGACGGAAGCAGGACAAAAATACATATGGAAATGATTGGCTATATCGTCAAGCAGGGAAATTATTTCTATATGACCTTTTGCAGTTCGTCGCCACAGCAGTTTCCTGAAAACTACAGGGATTTCATGGAAATACAGAACAGCTTTTCCAACAAGCCCTTATATTGATAAAAAAAACAGCGGAAATCCGCTGTTTTTTTTTATGCCTCATTTGCGCCGTCCCTGATCCTCGGATCAGAATACGCGCATAAAATGTCTGCAGCAATATTTGCAAAAATCACAAGAATGCTGCTTATAAGTATGTCGCCCATGAGAAGCGTGTAATCCCTATGAAAGACGGCTTCCATACCAAGCCTGCCCATGCCGG
The DNA here is from genome assembly GCA_024409025.1 of bacterium. Classification (GTDB taxonomy): domain Bacteria; phylum Vulcanimicrobiota; class CADAWZ01; order CADAWZ01; family CADAWZ01; genus JAKSUM01. The sequence continues at coordinate 3,907 of JAKSUM010000010.1, forward strand.
GCCACGCAAATATCTGTTCTATAATGAATGCTCCGGCAAGAATCTCAGGAAGGGATAATGCGACGACAGTTATAAACGGAAGAAGAGAGTTTCTAAGGGAATGAATCCAAAGAACGGCAATTTCCCCAAGTCCCTTGGACCATGCCGTCCTTATATAGTCCTGTCCGGAAACCTCTATAAGCGATGAGCGTATATATCTGCTCCATGAAGCAAGATTCCTAACCGTCAAGACAAAAACGGGAAGCGCAAGATGCCAGCACAGATCGACAAAAGACTCCCATGGCGAAGCATCAACCAGTATCCCCATTCCCATCGGAGGGAATATTGGGACTGCAAGAGAAAACAGCCATATCGCCATGAGGGCAAGCCAGAAAGGCGGCATCGAAAGACCTACAAACGAAAGCAGGGTAAAGAGATAGTCCAGAAACGAATAAGGTCTTAAAGCAGAATAAATGCCAATCGGAAGAGCTATAATTATGCTCAGAAGATATGCGGTTCCTGTCAATATTACCGTTGCAGGCACCCTCTCCATAATGGACTCAAGAACAGGCCTTCCGTTTACAAGTGAATACCCAAGATCTCCCTTTGTAACAAAATTTTTCAACCATATTCCGTATTGGACATGAAGAGGCTTGTCAAGTCCGAGATTTCTCTTTATCTGTTCCCTGTCCTCAGGAGCCGTGTTAGGGCTTATGAACATTTTCGTAGGATCTCCAGGAGCCATTCTGACAATAAGGAATGTAAGAACAGTTATTACAAGAATAAGTGGAACAGCTCCGGCAACACGCTTAATCAGCCATACAAGCATTATTTATCCTTCAGAGCTTCCCTGAGCTTTTTGTAAGATGTCTGCAGGCTTACGGAGACAACGTCAGTTCTTCCGATAGCGCTCATAAAATTAGAATCACCGGACCATCTTGGAACAATATGCCAGTGAAGATGACCTGCAACCCCTGCCCCTGCGGCAGTCCCGATATTCATGCCTACATTAAAGCCGTCAGGACGGTAAAGGGCCTTCAATATGCCAATCCATCTCTGCATCATCTCATTCATCTCAGCAAGCTCTTCGGGAAGAAGAGATTCAAACGAAGCGGTATGCCTCACAGGAGCAATCATTATATGCCCGTTGTTGTAAGGGAAAAGATTCATGACGCAGAAGCAGCGATTTCCCCTCTCAAGCACGAGATTTTTTTCGTCATCATCGGACGAATAAAGACCGCAGAACAGACAGTCCCATTTTTTATATCCTTCGGCAAGGAGATCATGCGATCTCCATGGCGCCCATATTCTTTCCATATCCTTATCCATATTTTTCTGCTACTCATCTCCTGAATTCAGACAACTCCAACGACAAGCCAGTTGGGGGTTACTGAAAATATAACCGTGCATCATTTTCAGACTCCGGAATTCACCTTTATTATATAACAAAAGAGCCGATGCGGAACACCGGCCCATTATCAGCCCTGAATCATGCCTTAGAGCATTTTATTGCATCCATAGTAAGATCCCTGAAAATATTCACCCATGTTGAAACGACATTGTCAACCTTGGACTGAAGCGTCTCAAGCTCTTGGGCTGTCTTGCAGTTCTTAATTTGCTCCTGTATATTGCCAATGGTCCTTGTCAGCCTGAGGAATTCCTTTTTCAATATATCATTCCCTGCAGTATCGACAATCATCTTCATCAGCTCCGCCTGCTCTTTGGAAAGCTTGTCCATCTTTCCCTGAAGCTGCTCTCTCATAACGGGATTTCTTGCCGATACAAGAGATTTTCCCGTATTTTCCATATCCTGGCTCACATTAACAAGCCTTTTAAGAGCCGCCTTCAGATTCGTCTTTGACAGAGGCCCCGGAGGCGCCTGAACTGGAGCGGATACCGGAACAGCCCCGTACGGAGCCATATAAGGCATGCCATGAAACTGACCTGAAAAATTGCTCATAAAAATCCTCCGGCATAAAAGATTATCTTTAATATATTATATGACGCCAAGCTCTTTTCCTGTTTCCTCAAAAATTCCGAGAGCCCATCTTAAATCTTCTTCAGAATGGGACGCGCTTATCATAACCCTAATTCTTGCCTTTCCTCTCGGAACGGTCGGGAATCCTATAGACATTGCGAATATGCCTTTTTCAAAGAGCCTGCGGGAGAACGCCTGAGCAAGCGAAGCCTCGCCGAGCATCACGGGAGTTATAGGGGTCACTGATATTCCCGTATCAAATCCAAGCTTTTTTATTCCTTCTTTAAAAAGCCCGGTATTTGACCAGAGCTTTTTTACCCTCTCATCAGATTCCTGAAGGATCTCGACAGCGGCAAGAGATGCTCCGGCATCAGCAGGAGTAACTGCTGACGAAAACAGGAAAGGTCTCGCCTTCTGCCTCAGGAAATCAATAACACTCTTCTTTCCGGAAACAAATCCTCCGACAATGCCAAATGCCTTGGAAAGAGTGCCGACCTCAAAGTCAATTCTGCCGTGAACTCCGAGATGGTGGGCAATTCCTCTTCCATGCGGTCCAAGAACTCCCTCTCCATGAGCATCGTCAACCATGGTCATCGCGCCATACCTGTCGGCAAGATCGCATATCTCCTTCAGAGGGGCAATATCGCCGTCCATGGAAAAAACGCCGTCAGTTATTATCAGCTTATTCTTTGCATCAGACGCTTCCTTAAGCTTCTCCTCAAGACTTGCAGGATCATTGTGCTTATATATATATCTTTTCGCCTTGGAAAGCCTGACTCCGTCAATAATTGAGGCATGGTTAAGCTCATCAGTAAACACGGCATCGTCCGCAGAAGAGACTATAGACGGAATAACAGCCTGATTCGTAACAAATCCTGACTGAAGGGACAAGGTATCCTCGGTCTCTTTGAATTCGGAAAGCTTCTTTTCCAGTTCATAATGGAAGGACATGGTACCGGCAATGCTTCTGACTGCTCCAGGTCCTGCCCCGTACAAATCCATGTACTCCTTTGCCTTGTCCACAAGGCGTTTTTCTCCAGCGAGCCCCAAATAGTTATTTGAGCACATATTGAGAACCTTTTTTCCGTCAACCCGTATCCATGCTCCCTGAGGCGATTCTATTGTCCTTACATTGTTATAAAGGCCGGCTTCCTTAAGCCTTGATATCTCAGCATCAATGAAATCAAACTTGCCCATAGCATCCTCCGTTTTTTTAATTTTTAAGAACTATCTTTCCGCACTCTGCCTCAGGAGACGTAAGGATGGAGAACCCTTCGGCAAATTTTTCAAGAGGCAGAACATGAGTGATTACAGGCGATACATCAAGCCGCTTGGATGCAAGAAAATTTCTTACCTCAAACCAGGTCTGGAACATTTTTCTTCCTGTTATTCCGATCAGGTTTATGCCTTTAAATATTATTCCGTTAGCATAATCAATAGTAACATCGTTAGACGGAATTCCAAAAGCGGTAAACCTGCCTCCCCTTCTTACAACCTTCAGTCCGGAAGCGATTGCAGAAGGAGCTCCGGACATTTCAAGAACGACATCGACGCCGGTACCGCCGGTCTTCTCCATTATATATTCCACAGCATCCGTCTCATCAACATGAAGCGTATGATCGGCTCCCATTTTCTTTGCTATGGAAAGCCTATGCCTGTTCTTTCCAACCACAAAAATTTCAGTAGCGCCCGAAACCCTTGCAACACCGGTCGCAAAAAGCCCTGTAGGGCCTTCTCCAAAAATCGCAACCGTATGTCCGTTTATGCCGCCTCCCTCAAGAGTTGCATATACGGCATTGCCGAGAGGCTCCTGTATGCTGGCATACTCAAAAGGAATAGAAGGATCATTCTTCCAGCATACAACCTCAGGCACAACAGCGTATTCAGCGAAGCATCCGTTAACGTCGACTCCGAGAATCTTCATATCCCTGCATATATGCATCTGGCCGGTAAGGCACTGCAGACAATGACCGCAAGGTATATGGGTCTCAGATGAGATTACATCTCCGGGCTTTACTCTGGTAACGCCCTTTCCCACTTCAACGACTTCGCCGGCAAATTCATGACCTAAAGTCTGCGGAACATTGGCTATCCTGCCCTCTGCCCAAGGATCCCACCTGTAGATATGCACGTCCGTGCCGCATATGGAGGTTGCCTTGACCTTTACAAGAACCTCATAAGGGCCAGGCTTAGGAATATCCAGAGTAAGAAGCTCCGCTCCTGCAGCCCTCTTTGTTTTTACAACAGCTTTCATTGTACCGTTCATAATGACACTCTTTTCCCAGAGGGGTCTTCCCCCTGCCCTTTAAAATTAAAAAATCAGACAATCTGCTCAAAAAGCAGTCCAGTATTATTTTTCATCGCTTCCTCAGCAAAGACGATTATAGTATTAAGCTGCTTTGCAAATACAAGAGACGCCTTCTCCTCATCCGCAACAAGCTCGCTGCCCGTAAATCCTGAAGGATCGCTCCATGAGGGGAATTTTCCCAATACAGGCACAAACGTATGCATCTTTCCTGTATCGGAAATACCGTAAACTCCGAAGCCCTGCTTGTAGAGCTTCTTGAATGAATATGGAGCCTTATTTCCAAAGCTGTCCTTTACGACTATTCCGTCCTTGTTCATGCCCCAGTAATATGAATCGGATCCAAACGGGAAAGTTTCCTCCTCCTCCCCCTCCCAAGGATAGTAAAGAGGATTGCCGCCGCCAGTGCCGTCAGGAATCATAACAGGCGAATCTCCGTTGAGCACCCTTGCGACAGGCCATTTGATATCCTCAAGCATCTTCTCAAACTCAAGCATCTCCTTATAGAGCTGCCTGACTATGTCAATATCGAGAAAATCATACTGAAGCCTATAGTTTAGGAGGACAGACTCCGGCATATACTTGACAGTCAGATTAAGGAAAGCGGAAAGGCCGTCAATTTCAATCTGGCACCCTTCGCAGTCAAGCCTCAGGTTAAGAGGACACTGGGCACATATGGCCGGCAGGGTCTGTTCTCCGGCCATAAGGTATGCCTGACGGATCATATCCCACTGGAATCTTATCTTTCCATTGTCATAAAAATCATCTATCTTTTCCTGATAAGGGCGGCAGGCTCTATAGCTCACCCTGTATACATCCAATTTTATCTTATGCCAGGTCTGCATATCTTCTCCTGTCAGCGGTTTTAGAAAGAGAAAAAAAGCCGCCGCATCTGGCTTTGAGGTCAGCGCGGCAGCTTGTGCGATCAGTTAGTTTACTTTGAACTTTGTGATTCCGTCCTTAAGGAATCCGACGCTCTGACGGGCAGCCGCAAGACCTGCATTTATATTTGCTTCAGCAGTCTCTGCGCCCATCTTCTTTGGTGTTGAGAGGAATCTGTTGGGATATTTTTCCTTGAGCTCGGCAGCGATAGCGGGAGCTATGTCGGCAGCATATCTGAAATCATTTCTCTCCTCGAACATTCTTGAAATGCTCTCTTCGTCAACAACTTCTTTTCTTGCAGTATTTATGAGGGTTGCTCCCTTGGGCATAAGTGAAAGAAGAGAATAGTTGATTGACTTCTTTGTCTGCTCGTTTGCAGGCATATGTATGGATACAAATCTGCACTTGGAATAGAGCTCCTCAGGAGACTCTGCCATTATAACTCCGTCCTTCTCGAAAACGGCTTTATCCTTTATGAAAGGATCATACGCATATACTGTCATGCCAAGAGCCTTGCCATATCTTGCAGCTATGCGTCCGACATTGCCGTATGCATGAATGCCGAGCGTCTTTCCGCTTACCTCGCTTCCGGTTCCGGGAGTGAAGCAGTTTCTGGATACGGCAATCATCATTCCTATAACAAGCTCGGCAACAGCATTTGAATTCTGGCCGGGAGTGTTCATAACGACAATATTCTTATCAGAGCATGCCTTAAGATCGACATTGTCATATCCGGCTCCGGCTCTTACGACGATTTTCAGGTTTTCAGCTGCGGCAACAACCTCAGATGTTACCTTGTCCGAACGGATAATGAGTCCGTCCGCATCCTTGACCGCTTCAAGAAGCTGGGCCTTGTCTGTATATTTTTCAAGGAGAGCGAATTCATATCCGGCTTCCTCAATAATCTGCTTTATGCCGTTTACGGCTTCCTTTGCGAAAGGTTTTTCTGTAGCTGTCAATATCTTCACAATAAAACAACCTCACGTTTTTCTATTCCGCACCGAAATGCGTTTATAATGGTTTAATTACTCCGAAATATTTTGAAATCCTGCTGAAAAAAAGGCTCAAATCCATAAGGATCCGAGCCTTTAATTTTAGTTGGAATTACTCGATTACGGGAAGTCTTTCGATGAACTTCTTGCCGGTATCCTGAGTCATGGCTCGTGCAGCATATCTTGAGCCGGTGCTCGCGCGTGACCTGAAGCCTTCCTCCATGAGCTTTCCGTCCTTGGCGGCTCCGATGATTCCGAGCTTTATGTCGGATATCTTCTTGTCATCAATCTTGTCATAGTTGAAGTCAACAAGATTTCCGTTCTTGTCGAAGTCAAGCTTGAGCTCTCCGTCAACGGAAACGAAGCAGTTCTGGAATTTTCCGAAAGCAGTTCCCTTAAGCTCCACGTCCTGAGAGCATTTGAGGGATACGGACTTGCCACCGTACATATTCTCCTTAACATCTCCCATTGAGAAGGCAGCTCCGTCATCAACGCCAAGCTCCTTGCCATGCTTTGAAACGAGCGAAGAAATCTGTCCGGCATCTGCAGGATTAGAGATTCTTGCCTTAGGCATCTTCTTCTCAAGCTTGGCAATATCCTTATCGGTTATGATGTTTCTTTCCTTAAAGATCTTCTCCATATCGGCACAGTGCTGTCCGCCATAGAGAGCCTTGTCGGTCTTGAGCATGTTGAGGGCTACGTCCTTATATTTACACTTGTAATTAGGGCAGTTGTCAACAGCCTTATAGAAGACTCCGCCGAAATCGCTTCCGGCTTTCTTAAGAGCGGCTTCAGGAGACATTCCGTTTTCAACGTTCGTCTGATAGAAAGCGCTGAGCATGTCATAATCGGCACCGGAAAGAATTCTTGAGAAGCTGTGGCATTCATTTGCGAGCTTGTCCTCTGTCGTTCTCTGTGGGAGAGTTGAAGGATCAACATAGCTGAAGGTATTTCTGAGATCTCTCAGATAATCCTTATCGTCATTGTTAGGATCGCTGTCAATCTTTGCAAGAGCGATTCCGAATTCCTCTCCGACCTTAGAAAGCATATTGGGCTTGCTGAGGTCTCCGCCTGTCTCAGCTATGATAGACTTAATGTTGTCATCATCCGTGAGGGCAAAGAGGATTGCAGTGGTATCCGCAAGGGCTTCATGGACTGACATTGTCTCTGTATCCCAGCCAAGATATCCGGGCTTCATTGCATCAAGGAAGGAATGTCCTACTTCATGGGATACGATATCCGTTGACTGTGAGGTCTGGACAGTCTTGCCAAGAGGCTTGGAGTCGAAATAGAAGAAGTTTACAGAAGCTTCCTGTCTTGAATAATAGGCATTCATTCCCTCTTTCTTGTGAGGATTGACGCCGAGCTTCTCACCCTTGAAAGCCCACTTGGGAGAATGTCCGAGCATGCCTTCAAGCATATTGTAGGTATTGTATGAGGTTGCATAGGCATTTACCTGATCGAACTGGGGAGTGCCTATTTCATAGAGGTAGTTTCCTTCAAGGTCAGGAATTGCCTTGGGATGAGAGGAATCGATCGAATACATCTTAGGGCCTTCGATCTTGCTTCCTATCATGCTCTTGGGCATCTCAACCGTTTTAGGCTTGGCTACAGCGGGGTCTTGAGCAAGAATTTTAATCTTTACAGTGTCGCCCTTGCTCTCTGCAGCGCGCTCGGGAACAGAACCTATCGAAACAGCATCGCCGGGCATTGCAGCCTCTTCCTTATGGGAAGCTATTTTCTGAGGAGCCGCCGCTGATGACGATGAAACAGCGGGCGTGTAAATCATTCCTATAT
>JAKSUM010000100.1 GCA_024409025.1 bacterium
AACGCGCGCGGGCAAGATGCCCGTGCCCCCGGGGAGGGGGCGTTCAGGGGAACGCAGCCGTTAAGCGGTCCGTTTGACGACGATGCGCTGGCTAAGGGCTCCCTTGCGCATGCCATACTGCAGGATGTTGATTTTTCCTGCAGGTTTAATGATAATGACCTTCCTTATGCAGATTATCTCAGAAAGAGTGCAGGAAAGGAAACTGAGGCTCTTCTTAAAATTATTGGCGATGAGGATATTTCTCCGGAGTGCGTCGCTGCCGTCAGAAGGGACATATCTTCTTTTTTTAATTTTCCGGACCCCCTGAAAGACTACTTCAGGCCTGATTCATCATTCATGCCCGAGCATAAGATTTATTTTTCCGCAGGGGCTGGTACTGAGGTTTATGTGGACGGAGTCATTGATCTTGTTGTAATGGCCGCTGACGGCAGGATTGCGGTCATAGACTACAAGTACGGAAGAAACAGCCGTGACAAGGCGTCCTTTTATGAGGATCAGCTAAAGATGTACTGTCTCGGAATCTCCAAGGCTGAAGGCATCGATATCTCAAATATAAGGGCTTTTCTCGTTTTTCTGCGTGACGGTGCGGAGGTTAGGGAAGTTGATGTCTCCAATGACAGCCTTGCTTCTTTTGAGGATTATCTTGAGAAGACTGCTGCCGATATTCTCTCTACTTTGCCGTCTGAGGACAGCTGCCAGCAGAACAGGGAGCTGTGCAGATATCTGTCATGCCCTTATCTTGACCGATGCTCTGCCGCTGATGAATCGGTCTAAAGTGTAATAAAAAAAGCAGGGATTTAAATCCCTGCTTTTTTTATGTTATTTTGCGAAATCAACAGCTCTTGTCTCTCTTATTACCGTGACCTTAATCTGTCCGGGATATTCGAGTTCCTGCTCTATCTGGTTGACTATGTCCCTTGCGAGTATCACTGACTTTGAATCATCCACGATTTCGGGCTTTACGATTATTCTTATCTCTCTGCCGGCCTGTATCGCATATGATTTTTCGACGCCTTCAAAGTTGTTTGCAACCTGCTCGAGCTTCTCAAGCCTCTTTACGTACGCCTCAAGAGATTCCCTTCTGGCTCCTGGCCTTGCTGCAGATATTGCGTCGCATGCCTGAATAAGAACGGCTTCTATTGTCCTCTGCTCCTCATCCTCATGATGTGCCATTATTGCATGTACCACATCCGGAGACTCGTTATATTTCTCCGCATACTTTGCGCCAAGGATTGCATGAGGCGCTTCTACTTCCATGTTGAGCACTTTTCCTATATCATGGAGAAGCCCGGCCCTTCTTGCTATTTGGACGTCTGCCCCTATTTCAAGAGCTATAGCTCCTGCAAGGAATGCGACTTCCAAGGAGTGGGTCAGGACATTCTGTCCGTAGCTTGTGCGGAATCTGAGTTTTCCGAGCACTTTTACGAGCTCTGGATGAAGTCCAGTTACTCCTGCTTCAAATACCGCCTGTTCGCCTTCCTGCCAGATTCTGGATTCCATTTCTTTTTTTGCTTTCTCGACCATTTCTTCGATTCTGGCAGGATGGATTCTGGCATCAATGATAAGCTTTTCAAGGGCTATTCTTGCCGTCTCTCTTCTGATTGGGTCAAAGCATGACAGAACTACGGCTTCGGGAGTGTCGTCTATTATAAGATCCACGCCTGTAAGGGATTCAAGCATTCTGATGTTTCTTCCCTCTCTGCCGATAATTCGTCCCTTCATCTCATCATTTGGAAGCGGAACAACTGATACTGTTGACTCGACGACCTGTTCTGACGCCCATTTCTGTATAGCCGTGGATATTATGCGCTTGGACTTCAGATCGGCTGTTTCCTTGATCTGCTCTTCCATGCTCTTTACCCTTACCGCTATTTCCTGCTGAAGCTCGGACTCTACTCTTTTAAGAAGCACGTCCTTTGCCTCCTCAGTTGTCATATGGGCTATTCTCTCAAGCTCTTCGAGCCTCTTGCTTTCAAGAAGGGATACCTGCTCTTTTTTGCGGGCCAGCTCCTGCTCTTTTGAGGCAATTCCTTTTTCCCTCTTTTCCAAAGCGTCAAGCTTCTTTTCGAGATTGTCTTCCTTCTGCTGGATTCTGCGCTCGCTACGCTGTATCTCGTTTCTGCGCTCGCTGCGTTCCTTTTCAAGCTCGCTGCGTTCCTGATGTATTATATCCCTGGCTTCGGTAAGCTTCTTGTTTTTTATTTCCTCCGCCGCTTTTTTGCTTTCCGCAATGATGTTCTCTGCATCTGCTTTGGCTTTCTCCGCGTCGAGAGACTGCTGTTTTTGTGTTATTAAAGTGCTTCCGAACGCGCCAATGCATATTCCGACGGCTGCAAGCAGAAAATTGCCGAATCCTCCGCCTTTAGCCTCGCCGCCCTTATTATGCTTTTGTACTGTCTGTTCTTTGCTGTTTTTTATCATATGCTTATTTATCTAGTTTGATGCAGGCGTAAGCCCTGCTTTTTCTTTCACGAGCCCTATGATCTCCTGAAGCATCTCAGGATTATCCTCGAGATATTTCTTCGTGTTTTCTGCGCCTTGGGCTATCCTGCTGCCGTTATAGCTGAACCATGAGCCGTTTTTCTCAAGTATTCCTGAGGTTATTGCGGCTTCGACAACGCTTCCTGCGGCAGATATGCCTTTGTTGAATATTATGTCGAATTCAGCCTGCTTGAAAGGCGGAGCCATCTTATTTTTTACTACCTTGACCTTGACTCTGTTGCCAATCTGTTCGCTTCCCTGCTTGATGTTGTCGCATTTTCTTATGTCAAGCCTGAGTGAGCTGTAGTATTTAAGCGCCTTTCCTCCTGGGGTCGTTTCCGGATTTCCGAACATAACCCCTATTTTTTCCCTTATCTGGTTTATAAATATCGCCGCTGTCTTTGTTTTGTTTATAAGAGCGGTAAGTTTTCTTAGTGCATGCGACATAAGTCTTGCCTGAAGCCCTACTGGGACTTCTCCCATATCGCCTTCTATTTCAGCTTTTGGAACAAGAGCCGCAACTGAATCAACGACTACGACGTCTATCGCCTGGCTTCTTACAAGCATGTCGACTATTTCAAGAGCCTGCTCTCCTGTATCGGGCTGGGAAATGTAAAGATTGTCTACGTCTACTCCTATGTTCCTTGCATAGCTTGGATCAAGAGCGTTTTCGACATCTATATATGCCGCTATGCCGCCTTTTTTCTGGGCTTCAGCCACTATCTGAAGGGCAAGTGTTGTCTTTCCTGATGATTCAGGTCCGAATATCTCTACGATTCTGCCTCTGGGGATTCCGCCTATCCCTATGGCAACGTCAAGAGAGAGTGCTCCTGTTGAAATTGCGTCCTCGTCATATCTCACATTCATGTCGCCCAGGCGCATTATTGAGCCTTTTCCGAACTGTTTTTCAAGCTGGTTTACAACAGCTTCAATTGCTTTAAGTTTGTCGTCCATTGTTTACCTCCGAATGTTTTTTGGGGTACAGGGCTTTTGAAAATAAAAGCTCCCGATCCTGCAGAATGAACTCTAAAGGGTCCGGGAGCTTTTTTAAGCATCTTATGGCTTTTTTTCTAAAAATGCCATGATTACAGATATTGCGGATAATGCCGGGCTTGTTTTTAGTTAAGCAGCCGTCCGGATATTCTTCATGCCTTTTGCCTTATTTCAGGCATAGGGCCTTCTGATTACTCGCAAAGCCTGAATTTAACTCTTTTTACTTGTTCATAAACAGAATTTAATTCCAGAGGAAGCAGATCCGGTGAAATCGGGACTCTGCATCCGTTAAGCCTGTCAACCATTATCATTTCCTCGTCAGTGTCGTCAAAATACTCTTCAACATTGAAGTAGTTTCTTACGAACACATAGATAAGGCAAGCGTCTTCATAATGGTTGCGGGGGAAGCCTCTGCCCCAGAGCTCTACGGCATGAGCCGCAATCTCTTCGCAGGATATTGGCGTATCTCCGGCGTTTTCCAGCACTTTTCTTAAAACACTGCAGAAAGTAGTGTTCTTTCCTAATTCTTTTCCAGATACCATCTGAGAACCGCCGCAGGACGTTTTATTTCCATGCGGCTCTTCCTTTCTTAGTTTTTCTATATGGCTGCAGGCTAAGAAATTAATTTAATTTTGCTGATATATAGTCTACTGTTGCTTTGAGGTTGGAGAGCTTCTCTGCATCTTCGTCAGGAATCTCAATGTTAAACTCTGTTTCGAGAGCCATTACGAGCTCTACTGCATCGAGAGAATCTGCTCCGAGATCTTCTGTGAAGGAAGCTTCGCTGGTGATCTGCTTTTCTTCAACTCCGAGCTGCTCGACTATAAGCTTTATTGCCTTTGCTTCTATATCTTCTCTTGCCATTATTTTTTATTCCTCCGATTAATTTTGCTTCTATAATGTCAGCCTGCTTGCAAGTCCTTAACGCTTTAATCAAAAAGACCATATTGGCCCGCCATAGGCTTATACCTGCGGCAGAAAAGCCCGTAAAGCAGACTTTTAACGCTTTTAAGCGTTTGACTCCGGCTGAAAATCAGCCGTTTACAGATAAGAAAATTTCAACTAAAAATTGAATAATCCTTCAAGCCCCAAAATATTTACATGGCCATTCCGCCGTCAACGCTTATCACCTGTCCGGTTATGTATTCCGAATCCTTGCCAGCAAGGAATGAAACGCATGATGCTATATGCTCAGGCGTTCCAAGATATCCGAGCGGAATCTGAGCGGCAAGCTTGTCTTTTGCTTCCTGAGGAAGCTTTTCCGTCATAGGAGTCTGAACATATCCGGGAGCTACTGCATTTGCCCTGATGCCTCTTGAGGCCAGCTCTTTTGCAAGCGATTTTGTGAAGCCTATTATGCCGGCCTTTGATGCTGAGTAATTGCACTGTCCGGCATTTCCCATTATTCCGACTACTGATGCTATCGAAATAATTCTTCCGCTCTTCTGCTTCATCATTATCTTAGAGACTGATTTGGAGCAGTTGTAAACGCTCTTGAGGTTTATTCTGAGCACATTGTCCCAGTCCTCTTCCTTCATTCTCATGAGAAGTCCGTCACGGGTTATTCCTGCATTGTTTACAAGAACGTCAATTCTTCCAAAGTCGGCATGTATCTGCTTTACCATTTCTTCTACTTCAGCAGATGACGATACGTCCGCCTTGTAGACCATGCACTTTCTTCCGAGGGCTTCTATGAGAGCTTTTGATTCGGCAAGATCGTTTTCATTGAGATCATTGAGGGCGCAGTCGAATCCGTCTTCTGCAAGCCTGATTGCTATCTGCCTTCCTATTCCTCTTCCGGCTCCTGTTATAAAAGCAGTCTTTTCCATTTTCCCTCCTGTTTAGAGAGCCTTGAGCTCTTCAGCACACTTCTCAAGCGATGCCATGTCTTCAGCATTGAATGTTTTAAGCGATATGTCGGTCTTTTTGATCATTCCGCAGAGCGCCTTGCCTGGGCCCGCTTCGGCAAATGCTTCAATTCCTATTGATGACATTTCTCTTACGGAGTCTGTCCAAAGGACGCTTCCGAGCATCTGCTTTCTGAGGGCTTCCTTAAGAACCTCAGGATCTTC
>JAKSUM010000101.1 GCA_024409025.1 bacterium
ATCATAAAGAAGCCTGTCCGCTTTCATTTTGACTGATTTGGGATCCTCTTCAAGCTTGGGCTCCTTTATTGGTGGAATTTCGCTTTTTCTTTCGGCGCTCTGGGCTGTTTTGGCTTTGGGAGCAACAGGCTCTTCTGCCGATATTGGAGTTGCCGCTGATATGCCTGCTACAAGAATCATGAGCGCAAGCTTAAGAATCTTTTTCATTTTTTGCTTCCTTTTTTCTCAATTTTCCGGCGGATTTTATGTTTTTTGCCGCTGCAAAGATAAGTATTATGAGATACGCATAGCATATTAACATTATCCAGTTGCCGGTATGTGTGTAGAATGTGCCGGCTCTTGAAATTTTTATGTCTTCAGCCCTATATCCTTTATTGAATAATTCTATGCGTTTTATTATTTTCCCGTCTGATGATGCCAGCATGCTGATACCGCTGTTAGCTGCCTGTATTATAGGAATATGGTTTTCTGCAGCCCTCATTGAATTCCATGCTGCATGATGTTCTGCTGCGCTGTAGTGTTCAAACCATCCGTCATTTGTTATTGCCGCTATGAAAGAAGCGCCTTTTTGCGTCTCTTCTCTTGCGTACTGGGGAAAGTCAGACTCAAAGCATATTATGATTCCAAAGTCAGTAGTTCCGCTTTTAAACACCCTGCAGTCTGTTCCAGGGCTTAGTGATGGAATCAGTGACATCATCGGATGTATGCTTCTTAATTTATCCGGAATAGGAAGATATTCTCCAAACGGCACGAGATGCCTTTTTGAATATATGCCTTTGAAGCTTCCTTTTTTATCTGTAATAATTGCGCTGTTGAATTCCTTCCCGTCTTCAGATCTTACGGCTCCGAAAATCATATCGCATCCGGACTCTATTGCCGCCTGCTTCATGAATTCTTCCTGATAAGGGTTTGGAAATATTCCCGGTATTGATGTTTCGGGCCATATTATTATTTGGGGATTTTCCTTTGCGCACTCACTTGCGAGCCTGAGCTGTTCTTTTACTATAAACCGCCCTCTTCTAGGATCTTTTTTTGTTATCATGTCAAAGCCTGGCTGTATTATGCCGGCTTTGAATATCCTGAAATCTGATTGTCTGTCAAGGCATATGCTTATAAGGCCTGATATGTATACTATTAATGGCAATATCAGAAGGGCAATTATGCTAATAGCTGCTTTCATATTTTTTTTGCCGCCTGTAAAAAGCATCTTGGCTGTAATTGCCAATGAGGACGATACGCCTGCCGTAATAAAGGTCAGGCCGTACATGCCCGTTATTCCGGCAAGCTGCAGTATTGGGATATTATTGCAGTGGCAGTATGAAAGGCTTCCCCAATTCACTCCGAGAGGGCCGAGTGATTTTATATGCTCTCCTGCTGTCCAGCAGATTGCCGGTACTATGATTTTATGAACAGTATCTTCTTTCAGATTATGAAGAAGCAGGCTGGCTGCGGCTCCTGTCGCTGCAAGGAATAATGACTGGTATATTGTCATCGCAAGCCAGACTTCCCATCCGAAAACATTGCCCCAGAGATGTACTGTCCCAAAGAAAAGAAAACCTGTAAAAAAGGAATATGCTGATGATTCTTTTGTCCTGCATATATGCCATAGAAGCATAAGAGGGGCAGGGGCAATCCAAACTGTCCATTGTGCAGGGCTTCCAGGCTGCGAATATGCAAGAAGGAATCCGGCAAGCGATGAAAGAAACACTTTAATGATAAAGGGGGATTTTAGGTTGAAAAAAAACATTTTTTTGATGATTTCTGCTTTAGCTATGTCATTAGCCCTTACCGGATGTGCAAGCAGCGGTAGTAGCTCTGAGCCTCAGCAGACGGTTTTTATTAATCCTGAAACAGGCGAGGAGTCTGTTGTTGAAGAGACTAAGTATATTACATTCAGGCTTTCTGTCCAAGGGGAGACCGAAGGCGGAGTCTTCTATTGCATACTTATGAATGCTGCCGGAGAGCCTATACAGGTTGACGACGTAGGGACATTTACAGATGTTATCAGGATTTATAAGCCTGACTCTCTTAGACATGCCACCTATTCATGGTATCACAGATTAAGCGAAACAGACAGGACCCTGTCTCTTATTTCTGAGGTTGACACATATGTTTCCCAGACTGAGGACAATTCGTCTTTTATAATAAATTTCCCTATTGGCGACACGTCTGTAATATTTAATAATTACATACAGTCCTCTTTTACTGTTCAGGCAATGGTATGCGACAATACCGGAGGAGGCGAGCTTGGAAGATTTATAGATTGTCTCGGACCTGATCTTTCTTCAAGCACGCATTATTCTTTTACAGTCAATCCTCAGACAGGAGCTGTCGGTTCTACTGTTCCTGCTGGATATCCTAATGATATGCTTTATGACTGTGAAGAGGCAAATATTCCAGCAAATACCCCATATATAAATGCGGATCTCTCCATGTTTTCTGTTGAAGTGCACTGATGCTTCTTTATTATTGAAAAAGCCCTTCTGTAACGGAGGGCTTTTTTTTTATTTTCTTGGGCTTATTATGTCTGCGGAATTTGGAGTTATGCAGACAGGCTGTTCCGGGAATGCCTTCAGGTAGAACTGCACCCAGAATTCCTTCTGCTTGTTTCTGTACAGCAGCTTTGTTACTGTGTCATGGGTTTCCTTGCTGAGTCCTATGTTCATATATGTGAGCTTATTGTTTACATTGTCGTACAGCATCCAGTTCTCGACTGAATATCCGCCTCCTAAATCAAGCTTCAGCTCCGATGTGAAATTTGGAAACTGATGAGTGTCCATATTATAGTTTGCGCCTATAATCCATCTCATCTTATCGTTCTGCTTCATGTCAAGAGTTGTTATCAGAGACGTACTTGTCTTATACATATAATCATATCCGCCATACATTGACAGCTTCCAGTAGTCCTTATTATGGATTTCAGCTCCTGCGGTAAGCATGCTGTAGGACGGAATGTAGTCGTCAACGAAGGGCGAATAGCCCTTAGGGTTCTGAAGGTAATAATTTGCTTTTACCTTTATATGATCGGAAACTGTATGGGTATATGCAGCCTGGCCGCTGAATGCGTATTTCTGACTGCCGTCACCGCAGAGTATCTGCTGGAAGCCTCCTGCCGCATTTAGAATTCCGCTTGATCCTATATCCATGGAAAAAGGCTGTACCCCTATGTATATCTTGCCTCGTTCCATATGGAGGCCTACAGGCTCTTCCCTATAGCTTCCTGCTGTGAATGCAGTCTTAATCGGGATGCTGCCGATATACATATTCTTACTTATTACGTTTATTTCAGGAATCCTGTCCAGATGGTATACTTCGTTATTTGTGGATCTTATGTATGACAGTGTGGCATCTGTAAAGTTGTTTTCGTAATTCAGCTCTGTATAATAGCGCCATATTGAATTGTTTGATTCAACATTGCCGGCATATCCGCTGTTGAATCCGCCGGCCTTTATTGTCCAGCCGTCTCCTATCTTCTGGCCGAAATCCAGCTTTCTGGTCTGGTAGGAATATGTGTTATAGTCCGTTGCCGTCTGAGCGAAGTATATTGCCTGCTTTTTAGTGTTTCTTCCAAAATAATAGTTGTAATTGTTCCAATTGCTTGTCTTTTCTCCGGGGTACTGATAGTCATACATTCCTATACTTAAGCCGGTATAATATCCGTTTCCGAGATCGTAACGGATGTCATTTCTTAGCTCCTTCTTGCCTACCTGCCTTTTCTTTTCCTCATTTGTCAGATTTTCTGTCATAATGGCTGTTTTTGATGGCGACAGATTGTAATAGTCAAGATATCCGTATCCGTTCTTTCCGAGAGCATAGGGATATTTTAGACCGAATCCGATGCCGCTTTTCTGATATAGATCTATATGACCCGTACCTTCATTTCCGAATAGATTTACATCGAAGTTTTTCTTTACATACCAGCCGTCATGACTGTTATTTCCGATTGTAGGTATAAGGCTTTGCTGTTTTTTCCCGAGTTTAAATTCAAGTCTGCTGTAGCCAAGAAGAGTTTTGTCTTTGATTTTGAGCTTGGAGTGACGGGCTATTATTTTTTGCCCAGGGTATATTTCGGCGATTTTGCTGTGTATATGGTAATGAAGCTCTGGTCTTGGACAGTCACAGGTTGTTATTACGGCATTGTCTATCTTTGTGCATTTTTCTGTTTTGACCATCCTGTCGCCCCAAAAGTAAACCTTGCCCTGTATTTTTTTCCCGTCATGATCTACTTCATCGGTAGAGCCTTCAACATTAAAGAACTCGCTGCTTTCATCATCAAGCCCATATGTCCCGTAATCTGCCTTAAGCTCGCTTCCGTCTTTATTGATTCTGACGTTTCCGTACATCGTGATGGTCCTGTTGACCTCATCATATATTATCTGATCGGCTTTTAGCACGGAGCCTTTGTACAGAATCTCTGCATTGCCGTATGCTGTTGCGGTTGTTCTGTCGCATTTTATGTTTTCAGCTTTTATTACGGCTTTTTTGCCTGCTTCAAATGTCTGTACTGCCGGAGCTTCCTGCGCATGGGCAAAGAAAGGGCAGGCTGCCGCAATAAGTGCCGCCGCAAATGTTTTTATGTTGATAAAATCTTTCTTCAAAACCCTGCTCCTCCGGAATTTCATAAGCTTTTTATTTTTTGACAGACTATGGTGTTCTTCCTGCAAGTCCTTTCAAAAACAGAGTTTAGGAAGGGAAAAAAAAAGTTGTGTTGAAATTTGTTTGAAAATTGGAAAATTTGCCTAAATGACGGAGGAAAATGAAAAATGGCTCATGTCGGACTTATGGGCGGAACATTCAATCCCGTTCATAACGGGCATCTTATTGCAGCTCAAGAGGCTATGTTTGCGCTGAAGCTTGACAAAGTCGTGTTCATCCCGAATTTTATTCCCCCTCATAAGCGGCCTTATCATCTTCTCCCATGTCGTAGCAGGCTTGAGATGCTTGAAATGGCTGTGGCCGGCAATCCTCTTTTTGAGGTTTCTGACATTGAAATCCAAAGGGGTGGGCTTTCATATACGGCTGATACTGTAAGGGCTTTAAAAGAAGCGTATCCTGAAAATGAATATTCCTTCATAACCGGAGCGGACTCTGTTCTTAATTTTAAATGGATGTATTTTGAGGAGCTTCTGGAAATGCTTAATTCATTTGTTGCTCTGACCAGGCCCGGATTTTCTATGGATGCATTGAAGGAAAAGGCGTCCTTATATAAGGGGAAGGATAAGTTTGTATTTCTTGATATCCCCGGTACGGATATTTCCTCTACAGATATCAGAAGAAGGGTGGCCGAGGGAAAGCCTTTTCGTTATCTGGTGCCGGATTTGGTCAGGGAATTTATTGAAAAAAACAGTTTCTATAAATAGATAATCTTTAAGGTGGTATTTTTATGGATATTACAGACACAAGAAGAATGGCTGTTCTTGCAGCCGTCATTGCTGAGGAAAAAAAAGGCAGGGACATAAGAATCGTCAATTTTGAAGGCGTATCGGATCTCTATGATTATGCGGTTATTATTTCTGCTATTTCCA
>JAKSUM010000102.1 GCA_024409025.1 bacterium
AATTTTGAGAAAGCTAACAGGAAAGCTAATGCTGGAAAATTTGCTCCCAGAAGCTATTCTGAGAAAGACTGGTAGAGTTATGGGAAAGTCTTTTATGTCTGTCGCCGTTCTTTGTATCTGCTTTATTGCTTTGACTGTATCTGTTTATTCGGCTCCGAAGCTTGATTCTGATGTTGACAGGACAAAAATAGGCAAAGGCGAGCCTCTTGTTCTTACCGTTACTGTTGATGAGGCTGATGCCGAGCCGGATCTTGTTGAAGACGGTGATTTTTCGCTAGCAGGGCAATCGGTCTTTACCTCGACAGAGATAATAAATTTTAATATGAAGGTCAAAAAGACTTTTAAATTTACCCTTCTGCCAAAGAGGGAAGGCAGGCTCATGACTCCTGAGGTGACAATTTCTGCAGGCGGCGATTTAATTAAAGCCCCGAGACATTCTGTCGAGGTATCTGAAAAATTCGCCTCAAAATCCCCTATTTCCAGACATGGAAGGAGTGGGGCTTTTGAGGATGATGAGGATGATGAGGATGGCGTAGGATCGCTTTTCGGGCAGATGAGAAAAATGCGGGAAGCTGTCAGCAGGGCTGAAAAACAGGGGCTATATCCTTTTTCTTCCAGGCCAAGAGATCCTGAGATTTTTATGAGGGCGTCTCTTGGTGCTGAAAAGGCATATGTAAACCAGCAGATTCTTCTGAATATGGATGTTTATATTCCTGAAGGATATAATACGGACATAAGATTTCTCCCTTCTGTAAATGAGGGGATTATGATACAGCAGATAGAGCCGGATAAGGAGATTCCCCACGAGGAAAACGGAACATATTACACAATAAGAAGGATTTCCGTTGCAATATATCCGATGAAATCCGGAGATTACAGGCTTAAGCCCTTCAAGGCAAATTGGTTCTCGTCCTTTTCCGGCACGCATACTCTGGAAACGGACGAATTTGATCTTCATGTAGATGATCTTCCTCAGCCTGCTCCTGCTGATTTTTGCGGAGGTGTCGGAAATTTTGAACTTAAGGCAGAGTGTCCGACAGCATCAGCAATGGTATCAAAGCCGTTTTCCGTTGTTTTTTCCGCTACAGGCAAGGGAAACGCTTCTTCCGTCACTATAGATGTTCCCGAAGCGGACGGGGCGGACAGGTTTGATTCCTCTGAATCCATTGAGAGGGTTATCGACGGCGATACTCTTAAGGAAACCAAAAAGGTTGCCGTAAATTATGTGCCTCACTCAAAGGGCAGGGTTACTGTCCACTCTGTTACTGCATCATTTTTTAATCCGGAAACAGGTAAATATTATTCGAAAACTTCGCCAGAGATCTCTGTAAATGCGGTAGGGGAGGGGATTAAGGCCTCTTCGGCAGGACCTGCCGAAAAGCAGGAGCCTTCTATCGGTATTCCTTCTTTTTCTATAAAGAGTGATATGACGGAGGGGACGGGAAAAGGACTGGCAGGTAATCCTTTTGCCATATCGGCAGCTCTGCTTCCCCTGCTGATTTTGCTTTCAATGACTGTATTTTCCAGGACTTCCCTGAAAATAAGAACGAAGGAATCCTCAGGAAGGTTTTTGACAGAACTGAAAAAATCATTGAAAAAGGCGGAAGCCGATGATGACATAAGTGTTCTGAATGATGCCTTTTTCTCGTATATTTCTTCAAAGCTTTCGCTTGACAAGGGCATCTCTGTGAGAAAGATGCTTACGGAGCTGAAGGAAAAATCAGGCGATGAAATTGCTGAAAAGGCTGGAAGCATTTTCAGACTGTGCGATCATGCCCGATTTGCCGCAGGCAGCGCGGATATTGCGAAAATATCCGGAGAATGCCTTGAAACAGCGTCAGAGATTGAGAAAATATTAAAAAAGGAAAAATAATGCGCCTTTTATTCTGTATATTATTTTGTTTCTTTATTTTTATTCTGCCGTCATCAGCTTATTCTGATGACTCGAATAGGGAGGCTTTTATAAAGGCGGGCAGACTGTATGGAAGCGGGGATTTCAACGGAGCCCTTTCGGAATATGAAGCGCTCATGGACAAGGTCTCTTCTGCTGAGGTCTGTTATAATGCGGCCTGCGCGGCGATCAAATCGGGCAGGAAGGGAATGGCGCTTGCATTTCTGCAGAGGGCTTATGACATAAAGCCCGGAGATCCGGCAATCAGATCTCTGAGGTCTTCACTTTGTGAATCCTTGGAGGAGGAAGGATGCGTGCTTATGCGGCCTTCAGATCTTCCATTTTTAGGAGGATTTACGGAAAATGCCATTGCCTTGTGCTTTTTTGTTTCTGTGTTCGTTTTATGTTCGTCGGCTCTTATAAACAGGTTCCTGAAAAAGGATTTCTTCTGGATTTATGCCGCCCTCGGGACTGCAGTATGTATAACCGGTCTTTCTCTTGGTGTTGTCATGACAAGATTTTCAGGAGACTATGCTGTCATATCCAGTCCTACCGCTGAGGTCAGGGAGTCACAGACCCCTGATTCACAGTGCTTTTCTGTTCTTAAGGACGGATGCGAGGTCAGGCTCCTTGCGCAGGAGAACGGATGGATGAGGATTGCGTTTGAAACAAAGGACGGGAGATATTTTGAAGGATGGATTCCTGATAAGGATGCCGTCAGAATTTAGAGGCAGGGAGTTCTTAAATGCGGCGAAGAAAAAACGCTCAGACCGGAATGAGTATGATGGAGCTTCTTGTCTCCATAAACATAATCGTATTGGGTGTTATGATTATGGCTGTTGTCATGTGTCTTATGATGAAAAACAGTCAGAAGAATCTGGATACTTCATCCATGTATCTGGCGGCAGATTCCATCATGAAGGAATACATAGCAAAGAACAAATATGATCCGAGTAATGATACAGTTTCTAATGGCTCAGTCACTTATGCAAACCAGACATACAGATATAATCTCTCATGCTCTGATACGGGCAACCGTCTGTATTATATAAAGGTAACTGTCTTTGATGATGCCGGAAAGGCAAAGGTCTATATAAGCACTCTTCAGCGAAAAGTTGCAGGAGGCTCGGGAACAGAATGATTATAAAAAGAAAAGGATTTACGCTTCTTGAGACGCTTGTTTCCATGGCTCTTTTTTCGGCTGTCCTTGTAATTGTATTCAATGCTTTTTTAAATATGCAGAAGGCCGCATTCAAGACTCAGGGAAAGAATGACGCAAACAGCCAGATTATACATATGTATAACTCTGTTGACGGAGAAATTTCAAAAACCAACATAAAGCTTTTCAGATGCTACAGAAGCGGAAAAAGCCCGTATCTTTCCGAGAAGAGATGGTTCGCGTTCCCTGTTACAGGCAGCCGGACAGGCACTGAAATGCAGAAAAATACAATATGCTCTTCCTATGGGGAGGAGGGCGGAATCGGCTATTCAAGGGTAAGGCTGTTTTTCGTAAATTACAAACCAGGCTGTTGCGGAGGCTTTAACAGCTGTCCCCATAAGAGCCTGTGCATGGTCGAGCTTCCATTATGTAAAAGCGGTTCCATGGTTCCCGGACATTCATGCGGCTCCTGCGGTGTTCCTTATGACTATACTACGACGAGAAAATGCATAAGCGCGATGTTTGACGGCGGAGACAGGATTTCTGATTTTATGAACAAGGGGGCTTCGTATTGCCACAACGTGCAGAATAATATTCTTGATTTGACGATTGATTCTCCGCTTTTCAACTCATCCGAAAGCCAGCTTCTGTACCTTAATTTTACCGGATCCTTCTTCAGAACCGAAGAAGCCGAAAAATTCCATTTCAGGCCTCAGGGGGTTAATCTTATAAGCCCTTCAGGAGAGACTCTGAAGTACATAGAAAAAATTTCGTGGACGAGTATTCCAGCCAATATAAAATAATTAAGAGAAAGGGGATTATGCATGAAGCTCTTTAAAAGAAAAGGCGTGCTGCTTCTTGTCACATTATGCATTACCGTCATAATGGGCATATTTTTGATGGGCGTGGTACAGAGCCTTGCTGGCAATATATTCTTCACTAAAAAAGTAGCAATGGAGATTAAGTCGTATTGGGCTGCAAATGCAGGCATTGAATATGCTAATACAATGCTTGCAAGGTACCCGAAGTGGCCTGCAGAGCATGCAGCTTCCGGAACTGTCGGTGGCTTTTCTATTTCCGGCGGCGGAAGCGATGCCATAATACATGGCTCTGATTCTTCTTCCGGAGCTGATTTTTATATTCCCTTTTCTTCGACATCAGGAGCCATAAATTCGGCTGCAGCTTCAAAGGGGCTTGATTTTTATTCCTATAATAATTCTCAAAAGGCAACCCCTCTTATGTTTAGAGCATCACCTCTGAAAAATAAGACGGTAAAGGTACCTGCTTACGGAATATATATAGCATCGGAAGGAAGGGCCGGGGCATTTAAGTCCGGAATTGAGGAGCTTGCTACCGTTGCCCCAGTGACTGCGGCAAGCTCCTCGGGGGCTGTATATGCCGGAGCCTCAATATCTGCTTCAGGTCTTGGAAGCCCTTTGAAAATACAGACTAAGACGAATGGGACGAATGTCGGACAGGGAGCCAGCATCGTTTCAAAGGGCGGCATATCCGTATCAACTACGGACTCTTCAAATGCGCCTGTCGATCTTGGAGGAGGGCATCTGTATGTCTCTTCCGGAGGCGCTTCACTGAACGGCACTTCAATAAAGCCGAAGAGCTTTCTTAATAAGTACGATGTCAGTGTTTTAAGCTCTGCTTCCATAAAGGAGCCCTCCTTCACCTTTCCGCCGAACAAGGGTAATACGATTCCTGCCGGTACATTCGCATGGGTTCAGATGCCGACTTCCGAAGAGGAAAATATAATTCTCTATACGGATGTATATATGAGTATATATCCGGAAGATTCCTTTAGGAGCGTATGGTATGATAAGAAGCTGGAGGATGTGAATGATGACGGAACGTCATACAGATACGGTGATGCCGGAGGAAGCGGAGAAGGCTCTGAAGGCGGGGAAAATGCTCCTCCTTCTGAAGGCGGCGACACTCCTGTCTCCACAGATTCATTTGCTGACCAGTATGCCCATTTTATAGCAATGAGGGTCAATAACAGGGCGAAAAGAGACGGAGAGGTAGCTTCGGAGCTGCTTCCTGGGTATTCGTATTATGAGCCATGCTTTATTCCTGATGATTTGGGCGTGTATACGACCGATGACAAGGGAGAGGCCACAATAAATCTTACGACTCTTGATTATGCCTATGCCAAGGAAATAATGAGCCTGAGGACTCAGCTTAAGCAGCAGACTGAGGCTGCTGCCGAGGCGCGCGAGGAACAGGGAGGACCGGTTTTACAGCTTCTTGGCAAGATTTTTGGAAGTAAATCATACAAAGCGTTTTTAGAGGCTGAAGAGGCACGTCTTGAGACACAGCGCCAGATAGAAAAATACGAATCTGACGGAGCCAAGTATGAATTTGTTAAAGTGGATCCCGGCTCGTCAGGCGCCGACAGCTTCTACTGTCTTGTTAAAGCTTCTCAGAATAACAGTGTTCCTTTTAAGTCTGACGATC
>JAKSUM010000103.1 GCA_024409025.1 bacterium
TATGAACGAATGCTCTCTTATTTCTTCTTTTGAGATTCCCATGTCCTCAAGCTCTTTAAGAAGCGGAATAAATTTTTCAAGCAGATCGTCTGCATTCATTGAAACGATTTCCTTGCATGTCGGAACAGCTCCCCATGCTATGCATCCGCCTCTTCTTATAAATGCCTTAAGCTGATCCTTGTAAAGCAGAAGCGATTTTCCGTAGCTGTATGCGTCATAGCTCAGTATGTCTGCAGGGGACTCGAGTATTATTGACCAGTCCGTGTTGCCGCAGCAGTGTATGCCTGTCTTTATATCGCCGCATGCTTCCTTTATCTCTTCTATGAACGAATATATGTTTTCTTTTGCCTCGTCCTTGTTTATGGACATTACTCCGGAGCCTATGCCTGCAAGGTAGGGCTCGTCTATGAAGAACACTATGCTTCCGCTCAGCTTTTTGAGCTGCTCTATCTGCCATATGGCTTTCATTTTCAGACCTGTCCTTATTATCTCCCTGAGATTGGGATCAAACCATGCCGCATTTCTTTTCTCATCAGTGACAGTGAATGCGAAGCTGAACGGGCCTGTCGTATGTCCTTTTACTGCCTGAAGGGAGCTTCCGTCCAGTCTTTCGGGATGTCCGACAAATTCGTGGAATCCTTTTGAAAATTCCCTGCTTATTCTGAATCTTTCAAGATCTCCCGATTCAGCAGCCTCCATGAACTCCATGAGCTTTTCAGGATCGCTCTCCGGATTCGAGAAGAAGATTTTTCTCTCGTTTTCGTCTATGCTGGTGAAGGGCATGCCCTCGGAATACTGCACGTACATGCTTTCGAGAAAGCTTCTGTTTGGCAGCTGCGGCCACATTGGATATTCCTTAAGGGCTGAAGCTATGAGCTCCGATACCTTCGATATGTCCGTATGTGGGAAGCTTCCTATTAAAAGAGGGCTGAAATTTTTTTCCATATTTATCTGTCTCCGTTGTTATTCTGATTTTCCTCCGGGATATTTAGGGCTGAATCTCCAAGAGCCGTTCAGCTTTTCCATCAGGAATATCCTGTTTTCCCGCTGACCGTATCTTTCCACCGATGTCCTTACGGCACAGCTTTTTCCGTATAGCCAGCTGTCAAGCGGATAGAATGAAAAATTGCCTGCCGAGGCATTTGAGAGCGCGCATATATGCGTATATGCGACATCTTTTTCCTGCTGCTGATTCCTAAAATAGAAGTCGCTGCTGTACATTCCCAATATCGTTTCATAATCCTCTGCTGTTGCAGCTTCTGAGGACTGCCTTATCAGGCTTTTTATCTCTTCCTGATCCTCTGGCGGAGTCTGCGGATTTTCGCATTCCCAGAGGGAGCATATGTAAGAATAGTAGCTCTTCATCATTTCGTCAAGACTGATCCCGAGAGTCTTATTAACGATTGCTGCGAATTTTTCGGCAGGCATTATCTCGTTTTCCTGAAGCACCGCTGTTGCCGCATAAAGATCCATGAGCAGGTTAGTCCCGAATACCTCGCTTATATACTCGATAAATGATGCGCTTTCCATATATTCGGCGGTATTAAGCTTGTATTCATCAAAGGAAAAAGGCTGGCTGACCAGTCCTGCCTTGAGAAATTTTACATATCTCAAATGCTTGTTTGTTCCGGACATTGACATAAAATCTGCCATTCCCTCCCTAAGATATGCCGGCACTCTCATCATAAATGGCAGGAAGAAGTATTCAAAAAGATGCGTAAGCTCATGCCCGAAGTTGTTCTGCTCGTATGAGTCCGGATCTGATGAGTATATTATTCCGGCGAGAAGCCCTTCGGGAATGGCTCTCGATGCGAATGTCTTTCCCCATGTAGGGCAGTAGCTCTGAATGTCGTTTTCGAATATGTATATCCTGTGCTTTTCAGCCGGATCTGCCGCAAAAAGCGAGCAGAGCTGCTGGCGCGCGTACTCTCTTTTCTCCGCTATAAGCTCTATGTCCCTTTCCGCCTCGCTTCCCGGAAGGTACATAAGCTCAAAGTGTTCTGAATCATACCTCTGAAAGGGCAGGGGCTTTAGATCATTTTCAATGAGCTCCCTTCTTGTCATGCTTTTCTGGGCTCCGTTTCCGCCTTCATCGTAAAGGACGTCATAGCACATGTTTTCACCCTGATTGAGGAATTCCTCGGGAAGATCCGGAACGCCCCCGTCTGCCGATGATACCTCCGGCTGGTATGATGGCATTGGGGAGAATGAGAGTGGATTCATTTCTTTTTACCGCCTTATGTTATATTCTTTCCATTGCTCCGAAAATTATGTCTCTTATTGATGCCGCATTTTCTCCGGCCATTCTTCTTACTTCGCTTTCCGTTACATCCGAGCCCTTTATCCCGTTGGCATAATTATCCGCACTGCATATTGCCGCATATTCGATTCCGGCTTCTGCCGCAGCGTCCGCCTCCTGTCCCATTGTCATTCCGACTATGTCCGAAAACTGGGACATCATCCTGATTTCCGCTTTTGTCTCGAATCTTGGGCCTGAGCTCTGGAAGTAGACTCCGGAGCATATCGGCTTTTTGCCTCTCTTTAAGGATTCGTCTGCAAGGATGCCCGTCAGCTTTTCCGATAGACGGGGGGCTACATGTCTTATCTCCCTGTTGAAGATGCTTGTTATTCCCCATAGGTTGATGTAGTCGTCCGGTATTACTATGCTGCCTAACGGTATCTCAGGCTTCATGCTTCCGACGGAGCATGCTCCTATGACGTATGATACGCCTAAATCCCTGAATGCCTCCATATTAGCCGCATGGTTTATCATGTGCGGGGGAGTGTCCTTGCCGAATCCGTGCCTGTTTATGAATATTGCTTTCTCGGATCTCATAAAGAATGCCTTTCCATGCTTTCCCTCATGGCATTCTATTTTTGCTCCTGCGAAAATCGGGGCCTCACTGAAAAGCGTTCCTCCTATTATTCCGATCATTCTTTTTCTCCTGTATGCTGTTTTTGCGCCCTCTCAAAGGATTTTTTATCAATCGGGCAAATTATACAATATCAATAATGAAAGTAGATAACGAGGCGGAAAATTGAGTAACAGCGCTGCTATAAGCAAACTTATAAAAGATTTTTCCCAGAACCCTTCCGACAGCTCCGTTGCGCTTAAAATAGGTCTTCTCTATGCGGATGACGGCGAGTATGAGAGCTCCTTCGACTGGTTCTCCAAAACATACGCACTGGAGCCGAAAAATTCGGCCGCATATTATTTTTCTGCTATTGTCAATATATGTATGGACAGATATGACAAGGCTGCTGACCTCTGGGAGCTGTTCATGAAAACGGAAAAGGCTCCTTTTGATTTCTGGTCATCCTTCCGCATCCCGTTCGCATTTGATTTTGAGAGACTGAAGAAGAAATCCTTCATTCTTTGCAGAAACAGGCGAAAATTGCTTCCTTTTGACATTCCACCCGTATACCTGTCGGCTCTGACCCACCTGTTTCTTGGAGATATGGAGACGGCTGTCGGGCTGTTTGAGGAGCTTAAGGACAAGAAGGGGCTTCCAAAGGCCTTTCCTGTCATTCTTTCCGAGGTTTATACAAGGAGCGGCAGAAGGGATTTGGCCCTTTCGGTCCTCTCGTCCTTTTATGCCGAGAATCCCTCGTTTGCGGCAGCGCCGTCGAGAATGGCGTCAATATATGAGGATATGGGAGAGTTCCGCAAGGCTGCCTCACTCTATATGGAAGCCTTCCGTATAAAGCAGCTTCCCGCTTTTCTTGTTTCGGCGGCAGGGGCATTCAGGCTTGCAGGCATGGAGCAGGAGGCAGTTGACTGCTTTGAAGGAGTCCTTTATATAGACGAGTCAAGGCCTGAGCCGTTCATTGAGATAGCCAAGGATGCCTTTAACAAGGGGGATATTCTTTCATGCTGGATGATTATGCTGAAGGCTGAAAAAATTAATCCTTCATTGCCTGATCCTGTATTCTGGAAGGCAAGGGCTCTTGCAGCATGGAACGATCACGGACAGGCTGCGTCTCTTTATTACAGGGCTATGGAGCTGGGCTGCACGGAGCCTGATGTCAATCTTCTGCTTTCGGAATCCCTTGAAATGGCAGGGGAGTACGAGGAAGCCGCTTATCAGCTGCTTGTGTATGTCAATCTTCATGAAAATGAAGATCCGTCTCTGATTGCCAGAGCTGACAGGCTTTTAAGGCTTGCGGGACTTGACTCCGAGGCTGACTGCATTCTTATGTCTGACGAAAAGCCTGAGGTTTTATCTGAGGCCCTTATGAAAAACGCCCTGAATCTCTATAGGAAGGGTGATTTTGAGGGAGCATCGGCCCTGTTGGAAAAAGCAAAAGACAGCGGGGAGCCTTATCTTGGCGTGCTTTGCGCTTTGCTTGAAATGAAAGGGACTGGGGCATTGGGCGGCGGAGTAAAGCTTGATGCGGATGCCGTACGCGGTCTTGTCGGCTGCAAATCATGCTTTAATGCCGATGAAAGGGAATTTATGATGATTTCTCTTCTTGCGGAAAAAATATAATTTTGTTATAATAGTGTTTCGCACGACTTTATTTATGTTTAATAAGATATAAAAGAAAGAAGGAATATTTGTTATGGGTGACATGCACAGCTGTCTTCCTCCCCAGTTTATGATGGGGCTTATGAAGACTCCAAACATACTTAAGAGACTTGCTACGGCTATGATGAGAAAGACCGTTGGCGTCAACAGTGATTATGCAAGAGAGGACGGCTTCAGCCAGCCTCTTACCCAGATAAGCCTTAGAATAACCAATATGTGCAATCTTCATTGCAAGATGTGCGGACAGTGGGGCGAAAAGGGATATAACCATGATAAGCTCAAAGATGAGGTTCAGAGAGAGCTTCTTAAAAAGGTAGTTCCGCTTGAGACCTATAAGAAGATGGTTGATGATACGGCACATCTGAAGCCGATTTATTATATCTGGGGCGGAGAGCCTTTCATGTATCCCAATCTTCTCGAGCTTACCTCCTACATAAAGGAAAAAGGCTCGCTTCTTTCTCTCGTGACTAACGGCACCACCCTCAAGAAGAATGCCGCTGAGATCGTAAGACAGGGATGGGATGCCCTTATGCTCAGCCTTGACGGACCTAAGGAGATTCACAACGAAATCAGAGGCTCCAAGGACTGCTTCGACAATCTTCAGGCAGGAATCGCCGAGGTTCAGAGAATAAAGAAGGAAAAGAAGAGCATGCTTCCTTACGTCATGCTTCTCGTGACTGTATCCAGAGACAACGCCCATATGCTTGACAAGATTTTCGACATAGGGCAGGAGCTCGGAGCTGACTGCATTGTCGTTTACTACGCATGGTTTACTGGCGAGGAAGCCGGCCAGAAGCATACCAAGATATTCGAGGAGCGCTTCGGATGCAATCCTACCGCATGG
Source organism: bacterium (assembly GCA_024409025.1). Classification (GTDB taxonomy): domain Bacteria; phylum Vulcanimicrobiota; class CADAWZ01; order CADAWZ01; family CADAWZ01; genus JAKSUM01. Next base: position 5,374 of record JAKSUM010000103.1, read on the forward strand.
AAGAGCTATGTACAGCCTGTCAACCTTATTGATACGGCAGCCCTTAAGGAATCCATCAAGAGAATAAAGTCCAAAAAGTATTCATTCCCATACATATTTGTTCCTGAGCTCAAGGAAGACGAAATTGATACATATTACAA
>JAKSUM010000104.1 GCA_024409025.1 bacterium
TATGGACATCTACTGCCACGGAATAAAGCCTCTTCTTGAGGAGAAGCTTGAAAAGTCCTCGGACAGCAGCGTCAAGGAGGCGGCAGGCTACCTCAAGGCATGGGACGGCATGAGAAGAGTTTCTCAGGAAGGCTACTATCAGGAACCCGGACCGGTCATCCTTCATGAATGGATGAGGCAGTTTGTAAAAGAGGTATGCCCTGAGCTTACTGGAGAATTCTCAGAGTACGCAATCAATTCACAGGGAGCTCCCTTCGTATATGACATAATGAGGGAAAGAGAGCTTCCATACGATTTTCTGAAAGGCCGCTCATCAGACGAAGTATGCGAAACGGCAATGAAGAAGGCCATAAGCGCCCTTTCTGAAAAGAACGGAAGCAAGATGGGAGCATGGACTGCAAAGACGAATCTCTCATCGTACAAGGAAACTGCAGGCAACGGAACCTCCGGCCCGTCATTCTATTCAGGAAACAGGGCAAGCTCGGTATTCATGTGGGAAGTAAACCGCTATTGGGTAAAGGGTAACGGCGTTGTGCCTCCGGGAGAGGGAATATACGGAGACGGAAGCCATGTCTCAGACCAGAGAGAGCTCTACAATACGGGCCACTACAAGAACATACTCTTCTATGAAGAGGACATAAGACATGACGAGACATCCGCAGACAAGATGGAAGCGGAGTGGTAAAATCATAAAAAAACAGCCGATTAAATTTAATCGGCTGTTTTTTTATGCCCGCGAATTATTCGCCGGCCACCCGACATAACTCCCGACTGTAAGAAAACCTTTGCACAAAACATCCGGACAAGAAAAGCCTAAAAGGAAAGAAAACAAATCTGAAGAATAAAATCAGCACAAAAAATACAGAACAAGAAGGCATTTTTATGAGCATTTTAATAGAAAATATCCAAAAGAGCCTGAAAAAGCAGTCCATGGACGGATGGCTATTCTGTTCATTCCATAAGAATGATCCTTTTGCCCCAAGAATCCTGAAATTTACGGAAAGAGGCCACGGAACAAGAAGATGGTTCTATTTTATTCCGGCAGAAGGAGAGCCTGTGAGGCTTGTCCATGCGATAGAACCCTCATCCTTGGACGATCTCGAAGGGAGAAAGGAAATATACCTGTCTTGGCAGGAGCTTCACTCCAGACTTGAAAGCATAACGGCAGGGTGCGATGTCATAGCCATGCAGTATTCCCCCATGAATGACATACCTTATGTCTCATGCACAGATGCCGGAACAGTTGAGCTGATAAGATCGTTCGGAAGAAAGGTCGTCTCCTCTGCAGGGCTGGTTCAGGAATTTGAAGCCATTCTCAGCGAAGAGCAGATGGAAACCCACAAGGAAGCCTGCATAATATTAAGAAGAACCGTCGACGAGGTATTTGCAGAAACCGCCGAAAGAATCCGCAATAAAATACGTACGGACGAATATGACATCCAGAAGATGATCACCGACAGATTCAAAAAGCATAATCTCGTGACGGCGGAGCTTCCCGTGGCGGCAGTAAACGCCAATTCAGCAGATCCGCACTACAGTCCGGAAAAAGGCAAATGTCTTGAGGTCAGAAAAGGCGATTTTCTGCTTATAGATCTTTGGGCAAAGAAGGATATGCCACATTCGGTTTATGGTGACATAACATGGACAGGCTTCATAGGTGAAGAGATACCGGAAAAATATATAAAGGTTTTCTCGGTGGCGGCGGAAGCAAGAGACGCGGCATTCAATCTGGTAAAAAAATCATTTAAAGAAAACACGCCGCTCTGCGGCTGGCAGGTTGATGACGCGGCAAGAAGCGTAATAAGCAAGGCCGGCTTCGGAAAATACTTCATACATCGCACTGGGCACTCCATAGGCGAAGAGGTTCATGGCTCAGGCGTTATGATAGACAACCTTGAAACGCGCGACAGCAGGCTCATAACGGAAGGCTGCTGCTTCTCGATAGAGCCGGGCATATATATCCCGGGAGATTTCGGAGTAAGAACAGAGATCGATATATTTATGGGCAAGGAAGGTCCTGTCTGCTTCAGCGAACCAATCCAGAATAATATAATAAAAATATATTAGAGAGGCTGATTGTTATGGTATTGATATATTTTATTATAATCGCTTGTTTATGTTATATTCCTCAGATGATTGTCAAAAGCAAATATAAAAAATATAAAAGCATTCCAAACTCATCCGGAATGACCGGAGCCCAGATGGCGCAGGAGCTTCTTAACAGAAAAGGGATACAGGGAGTAGCCGTAACATGCATTGGAGATGTGGAATCAAGCTATGACGGAAAATCAAGGAAAACCCAGAATAGCGAGGAGCTTTCCGACTATTATGATCCTTCCGAAAGGGCAATATGTCTGTCAAGAGAAGTCTATAACGTGCCAAGCGTTGCGGCAATAGCAATAGCCGCACATGAGACAGGGCATGCAGTACAGCATGCAGAAGCGGACGCATTCTTCTCAGTAAGAAGCGCCATATTCCCGATCGCCTCATTCTGTGCTCAATGGTGGATAATTCCGTTTATAATCGGAGGCTTGCTCGAAATAGGCGGACTTTGCACTATAGCGGCATTTCTTTATATTGGAACAATAATTTTTCAGCTCATAACCCTTCCTGTAGAATTCGGCGCAAGCGCAAGGGCAAGAGAAATGATGTACGCAAACGGACTCATGAACTCACAGGATGAAAAAGGAGTAAAATCAGTCCTTTCGGCTGCAGCATTCACTTATGTAGCCGCAGCCATGGCATCAATCATATATTTTTTGGTACACTTCAGAAAAAGATAGCCTAAAAGAACCGGCGGCTTTTTTGTCGCCTGTTTTTTTTAGGCGAGTCTTCCTAATTTGCGTAAGCGGTTGAGTCAGAGAAATATGTCAAAAAGGAATTGTAATCAAAAAAAAAGAATTTTTTCCTTAGACAAAAATTAATTAGCGAAAGGTTTTTTTAATGAAGCCGAATTTTCTTATAGCCCTTTTATTAATATCGCTTATCCTATGCGGCTGCGATATGAAAGGCAACAATATAGGAAGCACTATAAAATTTGGAAGCTACCCGCAGAACTCGGAAAATCCTGAGCCTATCGTCTGGAAAATCCTTGACAAAACGGACGGCGCCATATTTATCGTGCCGGAAAATGCACTTGACTGCAGATATTACAGCAACGGGACAAACGTGGTATGGGATAACAGCGACCTTAGGGAATGGCTGAACGATTATTTCTATAACAAGGCATTCAATGAGCAGGAGAAAGCAAGAATAATACCGGCAAACATATCAACTCCGCCAAACATGAAATTCGGTATATCCGGAGGCAGGGATACGGAAGACAGAATATTCTGCCTTTCAGTCCAGGATGCTGAAAAATATATGCCGTCTCCAGAGGACAGACTCATCAAGCCTACTCCATACGCAGTGCAGCATGGAGCAAAAACAGCTGATGACGGATGCTGCAGATACTGGCTCAGAACCCCTGGAAGGCATTTCGGGAATGCGGTATTCGTCAGCGCTGACGGAGAAATAGACCTGTATGGCGACTTCATAAAAAATGGCGATAAGGCTGTTTTCATGGGCATGTGGATAGCCAACTAACTGCGTAAAGCAGATAAAAATAATCCAAGAACAGGTGTTCTTGGATTATTTTTTACTCTAACCATGTATCTTACAATACAGTCACTTTAGTGATTGGAGATGAACTATTCAGCCGCATTGTCATACGGCATCTGCGGATTTTAGGAATTCCGATGAAAGAATAGGCCGATCAAACACAAACTCAAATGACTTTCTTAAAGCATTTTCCGCAACGATAAAAACATTTTTATTAAAAGCCTCTGCAAGCTCCCCAGTCTTTACAAATGGGATTGCCTTTATAAGCAGGGAAGCCTCAGGCCCTATATATACGCACGATTCCGATACGCATTTCCCGCAGACAAGCCCTTCTGAGGGACTGAAAAATTCCAGTCCCTCATCACTTCCGCACTCACAGCAGGCTGAGGTAAAAGGAGCATGACCGGAATTTTTCATAATGAAATAAAGTCCGGAAGGTATCAGGGCAATTCCCTCCCCCCTCTCCAGAGCGTCAAAAAGACGGCACAGCAGAAAGTAAGAACGGTCATTTCCTCCAAAAAACGGAACAGACCAGCAGACAGCCTCGCAGAAATAAGAAGCCGCAACTGAAGAAAAATAATCCGACGATATGGCAGAATATGATTTTGAAAGGGAGACCTCAGAGCATCTGTCAAAATTTCTGCCCCTCTCAAGAATAAACTCAAGCTCGGCAAATGCATCAAAAAGCCCGAATGCTCCGGCACTCCTTCTGAATCCGTTTTTTGATATTATCTTTATCTTCCCGTATGAAGGAGTAGCGGCAAATATAATCCTGTCCTGCTCTCCAAACGGCTGCTGTTTTAAAATTATACCTTTTGTCTTATATATTTCCGTCATTATAAAAAAAGAGCCGCATAAAACGGCCCTTTCCTGTTTCATTAAAGTCCTATTCCCCGAGAGAAGCCTTTACTATGGCTATTCCGGCGCTGGCTCCTATTCTGGACGCTCCGGCCTCGATCATAGCCTTTGCAGTCTCATAATCCCTGATGCCACCGGATGCCTTGACGCCCATCTCAGTACCTACCGTCTTGCGCATAAGGGCTATGTCCTCCACGGTCGCCCCGCCCTTCGAGAAGCCTGTCGAGGTCTTTACGAAGTCTGCTCCGGCTTCCTTTGAAAGCTCGCATGCCTTCACCTTCTCTTCATCCGTAAGGAGACATGTCTCTATAATAACCTTAACAAGATTGCCGCCTGCAGCTTCGACTACAGCCTTTATGTCTCTTAATACAAGGTCATAATCCTTTGCCTTGAGAGCTCCGATATTGATGACCATATCGATTTCATCCGCACCTGACGCTACAGCATCACGTGTTTCGACTGCCTTTACGAAAGAAGACGATGCTCCTAAGGGGAATCCTATTACTGTGCAGACCTTTACTGGAGTTCCAACCAGCTCTGCGAAAGCCGTCTTTACATTGGCCGGATTTACGCATACTGATGCGAATTCATGTTCCCTCGCCTCCGCACAGAGCTTTACTATCTGCTCTCTTGTGGCTTCGGGCTTGAGGAGAGTATGATCAATATAGGAAGCTATTGCCGATTCATGCTTTTCTTCAGCACAGTCGGATTTCTCTACGATTCCGTATGTGTCTGCCCCAACATAGGCGGCATTGGCTTCATCGACATCAACATGCATTTCAAGGGCGAAATTGTCCTTTACTCTTACATATACTCTGTCATAAGCGATTTTTCTGGGTCCGTCAACATAGACCTTTGCCCATTCGCCGTTTACAAAGCCCCATTCCTTTGCGATTTCAGGGGTAAGATGTATATGACGCTGTGCTATTATGAGAGCATCAACCTCGACCGAACCGCAGGGTCCTGTGAGCTTCACCCTGCCGGCTCCCTCCAAATCACCGGAGTCCTTGAGGGGAACATTCTTTACG
>JAKSUM010000105.1 GCA_024409025.1 bacterium
CCCGTATAGCAAAATTTGACGCAGAAAGCGTCATGCTTTCGGAAGGATGCTTCCTTGCTGCTAAGGACTATCCTGAGATGGCAAAGTACAAAGGCATGGATCTTATCGTAACAGACGGTACGACTCTCCTTGGCGCTGATGACAAGGCGGGGCTTGCTGAGATTATGACAATGGCAAAAGCTCTTCTTTCCGATGGCGCCCCCGAGCATGGCGAGATTAAGATAGCTTTTACTCCTGATGAGGAGGTCGGATGCGGCGTCGATTATTTTGATGTCAAAAAGTTCGGAGCTGATTTTGCATATACGGTAGACGGCGGAGAGCTTGGAGAGCTTGAATATGAGAACTTTAATGCCGCTTCCTTCAAGCTTACTGTCAATGGAAAAAATATTCATCCCGGATCGGCAAAAGGCAAGATGAAGAATGCCATTCTTATGGGAATGGAATTCCACAGTATGCTTCCTGTTTTCGATAATCCAGCTTACACGGAGAAATATGAAGGCTTTTTCCATCTTGATGTTTTTTCCGGAAATGTCGAAAAGGCCGAGCTCGTCTACATAATAAGGGATCACGACATGGCTAAGTTTGAAGCTAAGAAGGCCATGGCTGAAAAAATATGCGCATTTTTGAATGACAAGTATGGCGAGAACACATTTGTATACTCTCTTAAGGACTCCTATTATAATATGAAGGAGAAGGTGCTGGAGCATTTCCATCTTGTTGAAAATGCCGAGAAGGCCATGAAGGATTGTGGCGTTGAGCCTAAGGTTATTCCGATTAGAGGAGGAACGGACGGGGCAAGGCTTTCCTTTATGGGACTCCCGTGTCCTAATATATGTACCGGAGGCCATAATTTCCATGGCAGATTTGAGTTTATACCGGTATATTCAATGGAAAAGATTGTTGAAATTCTTCTTGGTCTTGTAAAAATATATTCTAAATAAGCTTATTTGCGCAAAGGCTCTGTTTATAAAGCAGGGCCTTTGCTTTTTTAAAGGGAAATGCAAATTGCTGTAGAATCAAAAATAAGTTTAAGGGATATTTTTTTTGTTAATTATTAAAACATCTGAGCAGGTGTTTAAGGGATATATCAGGAGGATTTTTTATGAAGGGGAGGATAGTCAATTCTTCGCTTGTGCTTGTCATGCTGCTTATAGCATGCATATGGACTTCAGTTTTTGTATGTGCAGGTAACGGCAAAAAAGCCGGTTCCAATATTATCGCCAGCAGGGAGAGCGCTGACAGCGGCGATTCCGTTTTTGTGTCTGACGAAGGGACTGTCGTTGATGATTCTGACGAAGATGGCGAGAATTCAGTATCAGGCTCCTCTGTTCAGGGAGATTCTGCCGTTGATGAGAGTGTAAAGGGAGATTCATCTTCCGAAGGCTCTCTTATGCCTTCCTCCGGTGAGGCTTCATCATCCAAATCGTCCCCAGAGCCTGCTTCTGAGGGCTCTGAGAATGGTTCGGCAAGTACTCCTGCATCTGAGAAAGCCTCAGCTCCTTCAAATAAGGAAAAGTCTGCTTCTTCCGCAGATGAAAAGCAGGATGCGGCTTCAGAGGAAAATCTTGATGAGTCAGCTCCCAAGATTACAGGAATCGTCATAGAGGGAAATGATACCGTTCCTACGGATGAAATTATCAAGGTCATGTCCGTCAAGATAGGTGATCCTCTTATGACATCAAAGATTCAGAGAGATATACAGTCCATATTCAATCTCGGTTATTTTACCGACGTTAAAATAGATCAGCAGTATTTTGTCGGAGGGGCTAAGCTGGTTTTCACTGTCCTTGAGAATCCCAAGATCAGCAGGATTGTTTTTGAAGGCAATTCAATGGTTTCTTCAGAGAAGCTCCTTTCGCTTATGGAGACGAAGGAAGGCGAGATTCTTAACAGCAAGGTCCTTTACGGTGATACGTCGACAATAAACCAGTATTATAACGATGAGCTGGGATATCTTCTTAAACCTACCCATGTGAAGGATATCGCTTGGTCGGAAAATGGCGAGCTTAAGATTAAGCTTGTTGAAGGAATGGAGATAAAGGATATCGAGATAGTCGGAAATACTGCATATCCTACAGAGAAGCTTCGTTCTCTTGTTACATTGAAAAAAGGCGAGCTTTTCAATCAGAAGACGGCAAAGGCTGATACTGACAAGATAGCTGCACTTTATGAGAAGGATGACTATATGCTTGACACTATAAGGCCTAATGCGGATCCTGAAACAGGCCTTGTCAGCATAAAGATTGTTGAGGCGGTTGTTGAGGAGATAAAGATTGACGGAAATACCCGCACAAAGGATTATGTCATTCTTAGAAACATGAATACAAAGCCCGGACAGATCCTGAAGAGTAAGAGAATACAGAAGGACCTTGAGAGGCTTAACCACTCCGGCTATTTCTCAAATGTTAATATAGAGCCTGAATCCGGTTCCGATGCCGGCAAGGTTGTTCTTGTTGTTAAGGTTAAAGAACAGAAGACCGGACAGGTCACTCTCGGTCTCGGATATACCGGCGGAGGATCAAGCTCTGTAAGAAGCGGAGTTACCGGCGGAGTTTCCGTAATGGAAAAGAATTTTAAGGGAACAGGCTGGGGCGGAGCAGCTCAGGTACAGCTTGGTGTCAATACCAACTATGTCAATCTTTCTGTATTCAATCCTGCAATAAACTCGAATAGGGATTCGGTATCTTTCTCGTATTTTTCACAGAAGTATGTTGAATTGAAGCAGGTTGTCCCTAATTCCGATCCTATCGACTACTCTTACTATGATGACTCGAGAAATGGCTTTGTATTAAGCTACGGCCGTCCTCTGAGCGAATATTTCACGCTTTATCTTACCTTGAAGACGGAAAAGATAAATCTTACAAGGAGCGACATATCTGATTACGAGCCGATTGGTCTTTTCAACGGAAGGGCAAACAGCGCCACGATTGCCGGCATATATGATACAAGAGACGATATGTTCAATCCTCAGACCGGAACATTTGTCAACGCATCGCTTCAGACTGCCGGCGGATTCCTTGGAGGAGATGAGGATTTCACGAAAACACAGCTCGAAATCAGAAAGTACATACCGATCGGCAAAAGCATGACGCTTGCTCTCAGAGCATGGGGCGGAATGGTAAACGGAAACAGCTTCTCATCATCTGATGTATTCTATCTTGGAGGCACCGATTCTCTCAGAGCCTACCGCGATAATATCTTCATCGGAGACAGGATGCTTCTCATGAATGCCGAGCTCAGATTCCCTATAGCTAAGCTTAAAGTTCTTAGCGGCGCCGTGTTCGTGGATGCGGGAAATGCATGGATGCACAGTCAGGGAAATACAAAGCTCCATATGGATGCCGGAGTCGGTCTCAGACTTACCCGTCCGACGCTCGGTCTTGGAGTTGTAAGGCTTGACTATGCGACTGGAGAGGACGGCTCAAGAGTCACGATCGGATTCGGACAGAGCTTCTAATGCTTTGTCAATAGCCGCATGGATATTGCGGCAGGAGGATTTTATGAAAAAAATTTGCGCTTTGGCTGCGGCTGCGCTTGTGTTGGGATCATGCTTTTTCACAGCGTCATGCGATTCGCCTAAAAAAGAAACAGTTAAGACATGCGAGCTTGCCGTAATAGACACGGCTTCTGTTTACAAGCTGCAGGCATTTATTTCTGCCAATGAAAAAATAGCCTCAGCAAGACAGGCTCTTGAAGCCGATTACGGCGAGAAGATGAGAAATGCTGCCGATGAGCAGAGAAATGTGCTTAGGGCTTGAGTTGAAGAAGACATGCTTGCCGTTGTAAACAAAGAGATGAATCCGCTGAAGGACAGGGTGCAGGCTTCAATAGCATCCGTTGCTGCAGATAAGCATATTACTGTTGTCATGGATAAATCGGTTGTCGTAACCGGAGCGGAGGATATAACTGACAGCGTCAAAGACAAATTCCGCGAAGATGGAGAGCTTAAGGCTCCGGATTATGACATCGGCGATTCAAGCTCTGTCGCTTATTTCGATCAGGATGTCGTCAGTGCCCTTCCTATGTTCAGAGATGCTAACAAAAAGATGCAGAATGAATGGACAAAGGCAAGGGAAGCCATTGCTGAGAAGTCAAAGACCGCTACACAGGAAGAAATCAGGGTTATGACTGCCGATTATGAAAAAAAGCTTGCAGCATTGAACGAGCAGACCATGGTCCCACTTCTTAAAAAAGTAACTGACACAGTAAGCGATACTGCAAAGGAAAAAGGCTATATTCTTGTTGTCGACAAGCAGTATGTTATGTACGGCGGCAAAAATATTACTGATGTTGTGGCTGACAAGCTTATTGGGAAGAAGACTTCCTCCGAGACTTCAAATGAATCAAAGTAATTTTTAGCGCGAATTATGCTTAGAATTGAAAACCTGAAAATTTTTATATGCGCACTTATGCTTCCTGTCCTGTTTATCTCTGCCGGCTGCGAAACCCGCAAGCCGGAGAAGCCGGAGATTGTCACTGAAAAAATAGCCGCAGGCATTGTCAATGTTAATGAGCTTATGAAATGCCATAAGGATTGGAAAAACCTTGACAGGTATGACAAGAAGCTGGAGGATATAAAAAAGCGGATTGAGGAGACTGCATCAGGAAAATCTCTCCGTGAGCTTGGTGAGGATCAGGCGAAGAGGATGCGGGAAGCTCATAAGAAGGCTCAGGCTGAGCTGCAGGCTGAGCTTAAGAGCGTTGAAAAATCTCTTGATCAGCAGAAGCAGTCTACTCAGGCGCAGTTCAAGAAGGCTGTTGATGAAGCAAGGGCGAATGCCGGAAGACTTTCCGGATCTGCCCCGTCAAAGCATGCCGCTGAACTTACAGGCGACATGGTAATGCTGAGAGACAGGCAGATTTCATCAAGAAGGCTTGCTCTTCAGAAAAAGGCGTCTGAAAACGTGCATAGGGAAAAGGACAGGCTTGACAGGGAGCTTGCGGAATACGAGCAGCAGATTTCAAAAGAAAACCAGCAGCAAAGGCTTAATATACAGCTTAAGATGCAGATTGAAGGTTCTGAGGAGGATAAAAAGGTTCTTCAGGACGAGCTTGCCGCAATAAATGAGGATGAGGCAAAGCTTAAAAACGCTAAAAAGGCAGCAATAGCATCAGAGCTGCAGACGCTTTCCGACAGGGAATATGCGGCTGTTGAAAAGGAAATTGCAATTTACCAGCAGGAGCTTAACAGGGATATCCTTAAGCAGGTCGGAGGAGCTCCGGCCGCAAGCGATGCGGCTGTACAGGCCGAAAGGATTGAGAGAGACTTGGCCGCCAAACAGAAAAGCCTTGAGAATGAAATGGCCGCTGCCGGTGAGAAGGCCAACAGCAGGCTGAATGCGAAAAAGGCGGAAATTGAGAAAAGGCTTGCAGAGCTTGAAAAAAGCCTGAAAAACGAGATGATGCAGTCTCAGCAGGTGCTTATGGAAGCTGATATGGCCAAGGCGGGACAGCTTAAGAGCGAATAT
>JAKSUM010000106.1 GCA_024409025.1 bacterium
CTCCCTGAAGTCGGGATCCTCTATCATCATCTGATGGACTTGAAATATTGAGGCTGTCTCCTCATCGGTTTTAAGAAGAGCCGCATCGTACATCTTTTCAAGATCCCTTACGGCTGTCTTGCATGCCTGCTCGTATTTGCAGCGCTCGGCTTCAATGCTCGATGCCTTTTCCGCGGCAGGAACACGCCTGCGCGAATGCCTAATGGCAATTACTCCCATTGCCGCTCCCGGAGATACCGGTATTCCTGTCAATATTTCCATAGCCCCTCCGTATTCAATGATTTTTTTTCCTGAATCCTATGGCTGCAGGGACAGCTGCCGCCCTCTCGTCTATTTCGGTTTTTCTGCCGCTTTGCGCGTAAATCTGGGCTGATGTCCCGCCGTCAAGATTTATGAACGACTTTATGCCTATATGCCTGCTGTTAAGAAGAGTGTCAGTCATCTGCTTCCAGCTTGCCGTAGTGCCTCCTGCCGTTACGGCGGCTATGATGAAGCCTCTGCTGTCAAATCCGAGTCCTGCTCTGCGCGATTTTTTTGAATAATCGATGGTTTTTTCGAGACCGCAGGTCGGCTTTGATTCGGCAATCAGCCTTGGGCCTGCCTGAAACGCCTCATCCCATTCTTCAGGATTAAACGAATCACGGTGTATTATTGCCGCCGATCCGTTTTTAAAGACGATCATGCCTGAATATATTATTGGCGTGCCTATATATCCGTTTACTTTTCTTGTCTTGGTCCTGAAATATCCTAAAGGCATATAGTTTTCATCAAAATATCCTGCATTGATTGCTGCTGAATATCCTGATTCTTTTGCCATATCCCTCGCAGACAGGGCTTTTTTCCCCTTATCCTTGGGCATTGCTATTTCCGTGTCATATAATGCGGGGTCAAGCTTGAGCAGTTTTAGCCTGTCGTGCGGGTCTCCTCCGTCAACATGGAGCTCGGCTGTCCACATGCCTTCTCCTGACTTATGCCAGAATTGTGACGCGCATGCCTGAGCTGGCATTGAGCTTATGCTGTCCATTCGTCCCGGCTGACCCGAAAAGGCAGATATTAGAATCGCCGCAGATACGGCTACTGCTAAAAGGCTTAAGGCCGCTTTGAATTTCTGGTTCAATATTCTATGCCTTTCCTTGCTTCTATCCCCTTTGACATCGGGTGTTTGATTTCTTTCATTTCTGTTACAAGATCTGCCATTTCAATAAGGGCGCTGGCTGCATGCCTTCCCGTCATGACTATTTCGAGGCTTTCGGGCTTTGAGCCTATAAGGGAGAGGATTCGTCCGGTCTCTACAAGGCCGAAGCTTTCGGCGCAGCATATTTCGTCCAATATCAGCACCCCTGAGCTCATTTGGCGTATGAGCTCCTCGGCTTTCCGCATGGCTTTTTCGGCTGCTTCGATATTTTCCGGATCCGGAGCGCCTGGAATGCAGAACCTGTCTGTTCCGTATGAGAAGACGGGAATGCCGCATTTTTCCTTCATTGTCATTATTTCGCCGGAGTCTCCGGTCTTCATGAACTGTACCGCCGCGCATGGAAGTCCTCGGCCTGCCGCCGCCGTTGTCTTTCCCTTTCCGCATCCGGTATATATCTGCACAAGTCCTGTCTCTGCTCTTCCTGTCTCTTTATCGCCGTATCTGCCGTATTTCATATTTCCCCTTAAACAGCTCTGAGAGCATGAATTTTTCAACCATGAAGTATATAATCATATAGTAGAAAAGAAGAATTGCGATTATTACTCCTGAAAATATCATACCGGAATATGACATCGGCATCCCGTATATTGATTCCACGCAGAAGGTTCCGATAAATATCATCCATATTCCGAAAAATATATAGAGGACTTTTGAGATTGCGGCCGTTGCCGCCACGCAATTCCCTATCTCTCCGGCAACTGCAATGCCTGTTATCAATATGTCAAAAAACATTACAAGTATGCCCATATATCCGAGAACGGATTTTATGTCGCTGTAGCTTCCGTTGTAGCCTCCGGCAATCTCGGCAAACCTGTCTATTGCAAATGCGGCTATATACCATGCGACTACTATCATTATGGGCATTGCTATTGCTATGACCAATGCCGCATCACGCTGCCCAAGCTCGACGAGCGTAAGTTTTTTTGCCGTCTCGTTAACTCCTCGTATGAAGTCCAGCAGCCCATATGAATATATGAGTTTTCTGAAGCCTATGGATAGTCCCAGTATGACAAAGCATGTCAGGAATATCGGGTTATACGGTGCGTCTGCGAGCCTTGGCGCAATTTCCTTCGGTTTTGTTATTAAGGACATCAGATCCGAAAAGAAATGCTCGAAAACAAATATATTCGGATCGTCGCCGAATTTTCCCTCAGGCTCCTCCTGTATCGGCTTTGGGGCGGCGCCTGCCTCCTGTCTGTTCTGCTGCTTTTTCTCTTCCAACGGCAGGACTTTTATTTTTGCCTTCTCTTTCTCCTCAAGCGGCAGGACTTTTATTTTTGCCGGTTCTTTCTCTTTTAGAGACATTTTATTATTCCTTTCCCGTTTCAGAGCTTGCAGCTTTTGCGCCGTTTGCTATTTTATTATATATGAGCAGGCATGTTACTGACAGTACGCCTATTCCGGTGAAGAAGAGCCACATTCCTGCTGGATTGTCAGTTTTTGTTATGAAGTATTCGTATGCCGCAGGACCTATGAGGCATCCGGCTCCGGAGCCGATTACGCCATAGAGGAACGAATATCCCATATATGTGCCGACCTTGTCCTTTGGAGCTATAAGACCGACATAGCTTATAAACTTGGGATGGGCCGTCATCTCTCCTAAGGTAAACAGCATAACTCCTGTTATAAGTGCCCATGCATGCGTGTGGATTTGCGGAATCATCGAACCGGACTTCATAAGATCGGCCGTCTTAATTCCGAGCGATGCGGCTTCATTCTGTATGCTCATTGCCGTGAATGCGATGAATGCCATTCCTGCTATTCCGAACATTATTCCCGTTATCATTGTCGGGAGAGCCTTTGTCTTGCGTGTTATTGCCGATACGGCAAACTGGAGCAGTATTATTGTTCCTGCATTGATTGCCGTAAAGTATTCCGGATTAAGCTTAAATGGCTTTTCAGGGGTGAATACCGGCAGAATTGCCGTTATTGCGTTCTCAACGGGCTTTATGTTTGCATATTCGGTTATATACCATAGGACCGTGTCGAACATTTGAAAATAGAGAATCCAGAATCCGGAATAGAGAACAAGCAGGATTATGAATTTGTAGTCGGTAAGGACTCCTGCCGCTTCGGCAAGTATAACCGGTATGCTTTTTGCGTTTTCTGGCTTTGGAGGCTCCTTATAAAGGAATATGTTGGGGATAAGCATAAGTAGCATCATTATGCCTGCCGCCGCAAATATGTAATGGCCGTAATTGTCTCCGACCATATTCCTTATCACGGGAACGAGGGCTATTGATGCCAGAAATGATCCGAGATTTATTGACCAGTAGAATATTCCGAATCCGAGCGTGCTGCTATTTTCGTCCGTCACCCTTGCTATTGTGCCGGATATGACTGGCTTGAATGTTCCGGCTCCTATGGCGACAATTACCATTGACAGGAAAAACATCGGATATGATGTCATATGGCCGGAAAGAATGTAGCCTGAGCCGAGAAGCAGAAATGCCGCCATAAGGGTCTTTCTGTATCCGAACCTGTCGGCAAGGGCGCCGCAGAAGATGGGCAGAGCGTACAGTATGGGCTGTATTGTTGCTTTTATTGTACCGGCCTCCATTTTTGAGAATCCGAGGCCGCCATGCTCGGCTGATGTCACAAGATATACTGAGAGTATGCTCATTACTCCGTAATATGCGCCTCTCTCAACGAACTCATAGAATATTGATATCCAATATGATTTCGGAAAGTTTGGCAGAGCTGATTTTTTTTCTTCCATTTTTTCCGTTTCTTATTTTTATTTTTGAATTTTATCTATTTATTTTTTTTATATAAAAATTCCTTCCTGATATGTATAGGAGCGGTTCTGTTGTTTTTGGGGCGTAGGCATGCTATAATTAAAGCGCCTTTACTCGGACAGCCCGTGCCGGCTTAGCGAAGGCAATAATAAGTCAAGTGAGGTTTTGACATGATTTTGATTGTATGCGTTGATGATACCATGGGAATGGCTTTTAACGGGAGAAGGCAGAGCAGGGACCGCTTTGTCTGCGATCGCATCCTTAACAGGGCTTCAGGATCATCCCTGTTTATGAGCCAGTATTCCGCCGGTCTTTTTTCGGAATACAGTGCCGAATGGATAAAGGCATGCGATGATTATCTTGAAAAGGCTGCTGACGGGGATTACTGCTTTGCAGAGCTTGACAGCCCGGCTCCGTATGAGGACAGGCTTGAAAAGATAATAATTTACAGATGGAACAGGATATATCCGTCCGATGTGGCTTTTTCTATTCCCCTTAAAGCCAATGGCTGGAGGCTTGATTCCTCTGTCGATTTTGAGGGGTATTCCCATGAAAAGATAACCGAGGAGATCTATTCGAAATGAGCAGGAAGAGAAAAAGCGCTCCTGCGAAGGGCAATGCCTTTTCATTCATTATAGCCGTTATAATTGCCGCTGTCGGATTTTTTATGTTTCCGGGACAGGATTCCGGAACTGTCGGCCAGATTAGAAGCACAGTCCGGACGGCAGCTGAGGACGGTTTTTCAAAGACGGTAAAGTCAACCGGTCTTACTGGATTTGGAAAGGAAGGCAACTCTGCGGTTTCGGCATCTTCAGCCTCTCTCAAGGATATACCGCCTTTTTCGGGAAAACCCTATGTCACGGTTAACAATAATGTCCCTTTCTTTACCAAGAAGGAGATAACTCCGGAGTCCTTTGAGGTATATGCCCCATTGGACAGTCTTGGAAGATGCGGCGTTGCCGAATCAAGCGTCGGCAGGGATCTTATGCCTAAGGAAAAGAGGGGTTCAATAAGCTCCGTAAAGCCTTCCGGATGGAAGCAGGCAAAATATGATTTCGTTGACGGTAAATCACTTTACAACAGATGCCATCTCATAGGATTCCAGCTGACAGGCGAGAATGCGAATGAGAGAAATCTTATAACTGGCACCAGATATATGAATGTAGACGGAATGCTTCCTTTTGAAAACATGATAGCCGATTACGTCAAGGAGACGGGCAATCATGTGATGTACAGGGTTACGCCTATTTATGACGGTGACAATCTTGTTGCTGCCGGCGTTCTGATGGAGGCCCTGTCTGTTGAGGACGGAGGAAAGGACGTATGCTTCAATGTCTTCTGTTACAACAACCAGCCCGGCGTTGAGATAGACTATCTTACCGGCCGGAGCCGCCTTGCTGACTGAAGAGAACAAAAAAAACGGCAGAATTTGTTCTGCCGTTTTTTTATTGCCTTATAGATCGCTATTTCTGAGCCTTACGGATATTTCTGACGTGAGAGAGAGTATTTTTTC
>JAKSUM010000107.1 GCA_024409025.1 bacterium
TTAATGCTTCCTTGTGCTTCCCTTGCTCTTGAAGGGCTCTGGCATGCATGAAATGTATCTTTGGATTTTTCGGATCCTCTTCCGCCGCTTTCCTGAACCTCTCTTCGGCTTTTGCATATTCCTTTGACTGGAATTCCATCCATCCGGCATTGACTAAAAAATATTTATTTTTACCGTCTGCCTTCAGGCCGCCTTCAAACGTCTTTTTGAGCTTTGGCATATCTTTTGTTTTCGTGTATATTTCTGCCAGCTTTATATAGTATTTGATATTGTCGGGATCCTTTGACGATGCGTCCGCATAAAGCCTTGCCGCATTTTCAAAATCGCCCTTTTTGACGTATTCGTCAGCCTTGATGAATGTGTTTGCGTATCTTAGCGTGGGGCTTACCCAATATATGATCAGTCCTGCAATTGCTATTGTAATTATTGCTGCTGCTGTTATCTGGCTTGTTTTCATGGTCGTGTCAGAAATTTAATGAATTCTCGAAGGATTCGGAAAATATGAAGCTTCCTATGTCGTCTATGGATGTCTCGCAGTCGGAAAATTCAGATACAAAATAGGACATGTCGCTTGTCTGCAGGCCTCTTTCGAGCCTGTTTGAAAAATAGCCTGCTTTGACAAGGACGGCATATGGCATTATTCCCGTCTTATCCGCAAAATATGAGTATCCTTCAGAAAATGAAGGCCCTGAATTTTCGTTCCCGTCTGTCACTATGACGGCAACATCTGGCTTTATGCCCTTGTCTGCCATAAGAGAGAATGCCGAGCCCGGAGACGTTCCTGATTCGGAAGCGAATGACGAGTCGTATGTTTCCTCCCATTTGCTGTCGCTTATGTTTAGCTCCGATGCTTTTTCCGCAAACATAATTACATTGAGCGAGCCTTCCTTTGAAAGCAGTGATGACAGGATGTTTATGAAAGCCTTTCCCTCGTCCTTATGCGCATACATACTGCTTGAATTGTCTATAAGCAGGGCAATCTTCTTTCTTATTGACCTGCCTTTTTTTATAAGCGAGAGCACGCAGCTGTAGACAAGGCTCTTGAAGCTTGTTGGTGATTTTGGAATATATTTTTTTACTCTGATTATGTCCGATTCTTTTCTTTTCAGTGGAAGCTTTTTCAGCTTTTTTCTTATAAGGGCGGATATCTCCTCATCCTTTTCAAGGCCTTTGCTTCTCAGGTAATCTATGCACGATATTACCTGAGGGGTATCCATTTTTTCAATAAGCTTTTTTGCCGTTTTCTGAGAAAAGAAGCGTATGCTTTTGAGAGCCGTATCCGGAGATATTCCGAACAGCTCGGCCCTTTCGCATAGTATGTCCGAGTTGCACTCGTTTCTGAATATCCTGAATGTTTCAGCCAGAGATCCTGTTGGCGGATCATTTTCAAATATGATCTTTTGAGCCCTCTCCGAAGGCCTGATATGAAGTGATGAGTAAAGGAATTTCAGATGCTTCTTCTGCTCGAACAGGCATAAATCAAATTTGCTGTCGTCTTTTTCAAGCTCTCTAAGATAGGTTTTTATTGCTGTTACGGCGCTTCCGGGAAATTTGCCGTATACCCTCTTGCAGTAATTGACCGCTTCGGCAAGAGCATCGGGCGACATATCGGGTATTATCCTTGTTCCCGTCTTCCTCAGCTCGGGATTTTCTGAGGATAGAAGATGGGCAAGGAATATCTGCCTGTTCTGTATGCTTTTTTCACTGTTTACGCAGAATGGCTTTAGAAAATTTGTTTCGGATATACTGCCTCCGGACATGCTTTTGAGGACGAATTTGCATAGCTTTACATATGTCTCGGGATCGCTTGAGCATATTTTTCTGTGTATGTCCTCAAGAATGTCCAAATCCTGAAGAAATGAGATTGCGAAAGAGCTTATCAGGGCTTTCCTGTAGTCAGGATGCCCCGGATCCATTTTCTCGAAAGCGTATTTTATCCTCATATGCTTCGAGTTTACTGAGAAATACGAATTCGGAGTTATTCTTATCTTCATTTGGAGGCCTTCTGTATTGTTTTTGGAATTAAAAAAAGCCTGCGCAAGTAATAAAAGCTCTTATTTTAAACTGAGGGCTCTACCTCTTCCCTTCATAGAAAGGATGCTTTTGTTCCGCAGCTTTTATGTGATGGCGCAGGGCCTTTTTTATTATAATTTTTTATTATGCTTATGTCAATATTTTTTATTTATATTCCTTTCTTGTAAAAAAAAAAGGCTCCGGAAATTTTCCGGAACCTTTTTTATTTTATATGCTATTTCTGCATGTCGAGGATGTTCTTGAAGGACTGCATTCTGCGCTGGGTATCCTTCTCGGCCTGCTCGAAGAGCTCCTGTGCCTTTTCTTCGCCAAACTTCTTGATGAGGAGTTTGTAGCGGTTTTCGCCTCTTACGAATTCATTGAATGATGACTTCGGCTCGGGGGTTTCCCAAGTGAGGGGCTTGTCAGAAGCGGGATTGTATCTGTAAAGCGGCCAGTATCCGCTGTCGACGGCCTTCTTCTGCTCGGTCTGGGTCTTCATCATGTTTATGCCGTGAGCGATGCAGGGAGCATAGGCGATTATTATTGAGGTTCCTTCGTATGCTTCCGCTTCAGCAAATGCCTTCATGGCCTGGGCTCTGTTGGAGCCGAGAGCGATCTGGGCGACGTATACGTTGCCGTAGCTCATGCACATGAATCCGAGGTTCTTCTTGGGAGCGCGCTTGCCGTTGCTGGCGAATTTGGCTATTGCTCCGATAGGAGTTGACTTTGATGACTGTCCGCCGGTGTTGGAGTAGACTTCGGTGTCAAGAACGAGGATGTTGATGTTCTTGCCTGATGCTACTACATGGTAAAGACCGCCGTAGCCGATGTCGTATGCCCAGCCGTCGCCGCCTATGCACCATACGCTCTTGTCGACGAAGTAGTCGCCGAGGCTCTTAATTGTCTCTGCGAGCTCTTTCTTTTCGCCTTCGGCTGTTGCCGCATAGGCTTCGGCAAGAACCTTGATGTAGCCCTGAAGGGTCATTGCGTCAGTGCTCTTGTCTGTCCAGTTTTCGAGAGCCTTTACGAGAGCTGCTGTGAGCTCGCCCTCGGGCTCTGCTGCGATGAACTTCTCTGCGGCATCCTTGAGAGCGGCTCTCTTGGTGTCTACAGCGAATCTCATTCCATAACCGTATTCGGCATTGTCCTCGAAGAGTGAGTTTGCCCATGCGGGACCTCTGCCTTCTTTTGTCTTCGTGTAAGGAATGCTCGGGAAGGAAGAGCTGTAGATTGATGAGCAGCCTGTTGCGTTTGCAACGATCATTCTTTCGCCGAAGAGCTGGGAGATCATCTTGAGATAAGGAGTTTCGCCGCAGCCTGCGCAGGCGCCGGAGAACTCAAAGAGAGGCTTTACGAATCCGAGATTCTTGATGTTGTTCTTGTCTGCTCCGAGGTTGTCGGTTGCCGCATCAAAGAACTTGTAGTTTTCGGTCTGGCCTTTGGCTCTTGCATCCTCAAGGCTTGTCATTACGAGGCCCTTGGTCTTTGCAGGGCAGGTCTCGACGCATACGCCGCAGCCGGTGCAGTCGTCAGTGTATACCTGCATGATATACTTTCTGCCTTCAACTGCCTTGGGCTTGATTTCTGCTGTTACGAATGTTGCCGGAGCATCCTTGAGCTCGTCATCGGTGAGGATCTTTGCTCTGATTGCCGCATGCGGGCAGGAGCTTACGCACTGGTTGCACTGTATGCAGTTTTCCTTTACCCATTCGGGAACCTGAGGGGCTATGCCTGTCTTGTCATATCTTGCTGTTCCTGTCGGGAGCGAGCCGTCATATGACATATGGGATACGGGGATTGAATCGCCTTTGAGATGGGCGATAGGATCTACTATGTTCTTTGCGAACTCGTCTGCATCCTCAGGGATGAGCTGCTGTACCTTGCATACGGATCCTGTTGTCTCAGGAATTATTACTTCCTTGAGGTTTTCGGATGCTTTGTCTACGCAGCCGCAGTTCATATTGATGACTTCTTCGCCCTTCTTTGCGTAGGTCTTCTTGATTGACTTCTTGATGAGCTCGATTGCATGGTTCTCTTCGAGAACGCCTGAAACCTTGAAGAAGGCGGTCATCATGACTGTGTTGATTCTTGCGCCAAGTCCGGCTTCCTTTGAAATCTTGAGAGCATCGATAGTGTAGACCTTGATCTTTCTGTCGATGATGATTCTCTGCATGTCTTCGGGAAGATGCTTGAAGGCTTCTTCGGGAGTCCATTCCGAGTTAATGAGGAATATTCCGTTTTCCTTGATGCCGCCGATCATGTCAAATCTGCCGATGTATGCGGGATTGTGGCATGCTACGAAGTCAGGGTGAGATACGCAGTAGGTTGATCTGATTTTGTTCTTTCCGAATCTGAGGTGGGAGATTGTGCTTCCGTATGACTTCTTTGAGTCATATACGAAATATCCCTGCGCATACTGCTCGGTGTTGTTGCCGATGATCTTTATGGAGTCCTTGTTTGCGCCGACTGTACCGTCGCTGCCGAGACCCCAGAATGTGCAGCTGATTGTGCCCTCAGGCGCAGTTATAATTTCTTCGGAGCAGTCTATCGAAAGATTGGTTACATCGTCTTCGATTCCTACTGTGAAGTTATGAGTGCACTTGCCTGCGAGGTGCTTGTATACGCCGTTTACCATTGAAGGAGTGAATTCCTTGCTGGAAAGTCCGTATCTTCCGCCAATTATGGTGATGTCTTTTCTGTCCTTGAGGGCAGCTACGACATCGAGATAGAGAGGCTCGCCGACTGCTCCGGGCTCTTTGGTCCTGTCGAGTACGGCTATTCTCTTTACTGTCTCAGGTATTGCTGCTGCGAAGAGGTCTGATGCGAATGGGCGATAGAGCCTTACGATTACGAGACCGACCTTCTTGCCCTGCTTTCTGAGATAATCGATTGTCTCAGAAATCGTTTCGCAGGCGGAGCCTATTGCTACGATGATGTCGGTTGCTTCCGGATCGCCATAGTAATCAAATACATGGTACTGTCTTCCGGTCTTTGCGGCTACCTTGTCCATATATTCCTGGACGATTCCGGGGACTGCGTTGTAATATTTGTTTACAGTCTCTCTGCCCTGGAAGTATACGTCAGGGTTCTGAGCTCCTACCTTGCAGTAGGGGGCTTCAGGTCTGAGGGCTCTGTTGCGGAATCTCTCTACATATTCCATCTCGGGATCGAGGAGCTCTTTGAGGGTCTCATAGGAGATTTCGTTTATCTTGGTTATCTCGTGGGAGGTTCTGAAGCCGTCAAAGAAGTTGACGAAAGGAACCTGAGCCTTGAGGGTTGCAAGATGCGATACCGCTGAAAGATCCATTACTTCCTGAGAGTTGGTTGATGAGAGCATTGCAAAGCCAGTGTTTCTGACTGCCATTACATCGGAGTGATCTCCGAGGATGGGGAGGGGCTGGCGTGCGAGGGCGCTG
>JAKSUM010000108.1 GCA_024409025.1 bacterium
TGTTTTTTTGAGTAGCTTCTCCTTTCTTTAAATTTTCATATTTTCTTGACAAACAATTTCTCCTGATGCGTCTTCGGCGTTCTTTTCGCTTTCTTCCGATCCTGTTGTTTCCGTTTCTGAAGAATTACCGCTGCTTCCGTCTTCGGATTTTACTGCTTCCGCAGCCTTCTTTTCCTTTAGCTCTTTAAGCAATTTGATTCGTTCTGAGGCGTTTTTGTCATTTTTGTCATTTTTAAGGATCTGCTCGCACATTTTTATTGCTCCGTCAAAATCTTCCTTCTTTTCAAGAGCCATGGATTTTAATTCCATTGCAGGAGAGAATGATCCTTCGATTTTAAGAGCCTCATCGGCTTTTGCCGCAGCCTCGTCGTATTTTTCTTCGGTTAGAAGCCTGAAGCCTGCCGCAGTCAGTCCTGTATGGGCGGACGGAGCGGCTTCTTCCAGATATTTGAATTCCTTCATTGCATCGGAGGTTCTGCCGTGGAGATACTGCATGTGGGCAAGAGTAAACCTGTATACCGCATTTGTCGTCTTAAGCTCGAGAGCTTTTTTTACTGAATTTATTCCCTCGTCGTGCTTATCGAGCCTGAATAATGCCACGCCTCTGTTGTAGTGGGCGTATGCGTGCTCTTTCTGAAGCGATATGGCCTTGTCCCATGCCTTTACCGCACCGTTAAGATCCCCTGCCATATAGCACAGAACGCCCTTGGCATAATGTCCTGATGCGTCCGAAGGCATATTGGTTATATAGTAGTCGACCTGCTCCGTGGCTTTCTGGACGTCATTCATTGCCATATAGGCATTCGCAAGATACAGTCTTGCCGTGTAGAATTTGGGCTGTTCCGATATTACCTTCTTGAAGCATTCGACGGCCTTTTCATAATTTTTGTTTTCAATCTGTATAAGGCCCATAAGGTAAAGCGCGTCTCCGTAATGGCCGTCAAGCTTCAGGGCGTCCTCAAGTTCCTTCTCTGCATCCTTGAGCCTTCCTGACATTGCCATGTTTTTCGCTATCTTGTATTTGTTTTTTGCCGCTACGCTCTGTTGGGCAATAGCCGGATATGATGTCAGTAGTATGACCGCTGCCAATATGATTGCCGTCAGGATTTTTATATTCATGCCGCCTCCGGATTAGTAAATTTTATTGGGAAAAGCGATTCTATCTCTTTTTCTATAAAATATGCCCCTTCAAAGTACATTGAAGCCGATTCAAACCTTCCTGATTCGGTCAGCGAGGATATTACGCATGCCCTGCCGTTTATCTCAAACGAGTAGTACAGCCTGATTTCATTCCCCTCGGGTCTTGCTGAGAGCCCCTGAAAAGAGGCTCCTGAAAATTTCATTCGTGATACCGATGCGCTGAATGAGTAGTTTGGGCATGCCCACATTATTCTTCTGTCATATTTTGCGTCAACGAAGCTCAATCTTCCCTTCATATGCTTTCCCCTTCCGTGACTCCTATTTTTTCCATGAATTTTCTGAAGTGCTTTTGAGGATAGTCTGGCATTCCTATAGATGTGAGCTTTCCGTTACGGACCCCATGGAAATCGCTTCCTCCTGTTACTATGATGCCTCTGTCGGCAGCGAAAAGCTCAAGCGTCTTTCTGTAATCGGGAAGATGCTCCGGATAGAAAACCTCGATTCCACCTACCCCCTCGGAAACCATGAATTCGAGATCATCTCTGGAAAGTCCGGTGACTCCTGGGTGGGCTACAACAGTTATTCCGCCTGCCTGTTTTACAAGTTCTGACGCTTCATGGACCGAAAGCGTCTCTTTTTTTACGTATGCCTTTTTGCCTTCACCTATTAAGCTCTCGAAGATTTCATGCTCGTCTGCAAAGTATCCCTTTTTTACAGCGGCTCTTGCGATATGGAGCCTTCCCGGATTGCCTCCCGAGCCTTGGAGCAAATCATTCATTGACAGCTCTATTCCGCAGTCATGAAGAATATTGAGCGTCTTTTCTATTCTGCCGATTCTGCTTTTCTGAAGCTTTTCTATGGCGTCATGGAATTTTGCGTTTTTCCAGTCCATTCCGTAGCCGAGTATATGCACCTCGCCTTTTTTATATGGGCAGCCGAATTCGATTCCTGCAACGGGAGTTATTCCGAATTCCTTCGCCTTTTCCATGAATCGATCAAGAGAACCGGCTGAGTCATGATCTGTTACTGCCATGTGCGTTATTCCGCATTTCCTTGCATATTCCAAGGATTCCTCCGGAGCCATTGTTCCGTCTGAGGCTGTTGTGTGTGTATGAAAATCTGTCAGCATTTTGCCTCCGCTGTTGTTTTTTATATTATATAGCAACGGACGGTCTTTTTCAATGTTGCAGGCTGTTCCTTTGATCAAAAGGATATATCTGTAATATTATAGAATTAAATAAAGTTAAGTTAATGGCGGATTTCCCGCTGTTTTCGGACCATGACATAGATAAAAAAGGTGTTGTAAAATGGCTGAAATAATAACAAGGTCTCCCGAGGAGACCGAATGTTTCGGAAGGCGTCTTGCCTCTATGCTGTCTCCCGGCGATATCGTTTCCTTTAAGGGCGATCTTGGCGCCGGAAAGACCTGCATGATAAGGGGTATTGCCGGAGGACTCGGAGTAAAGTCCAATATAACAAGCTCAAGCTTTGTTCTTATGAGGGCTCTTGAAGGGGACAGAATGGTTTATCATTTTGATCTTTACAGACTCTCGGACAGGGAAGAGCTGCTTGACATAGGCTATGACGAGTTTATGTTCTCTGACGGAATATCACTTGTGGAATGGCCCGAGAAGATGGGCGACTGGATAGGGGATTCCTATCTGGAAATAAATATATGCTATGATTTTGACAATATGGACGTATGCGACAGGATTATAAGGCTAATTCCCCATGGGAATAGATTTGTGGATCTTGTTGAGAAGCTGGTGGTAAACAAATGAAGATACTTTCAATAGACTCTGCTCTTGACACATTCTGCGTTTCGGTTTCTGAAGATGATTCCGTAATATTTGAGACCGTATGCATAAGGCCGAGGGCTCAGCTTAAATGCCTTGCAGGAGCTGTCGATAATGCCTTTTCAATGTCGGGCGTATCGAAAAAAGACATAGGCCTTGTTGCTGTGACAAAAGGACCCGGATCCTTTACCGGAATAAGGCTTGCCGAGACTACTGCCATGACCGTCGCGCAGATACTCTCTGTGCCGGTTGCTCCCGTATGTACTCTTGATGCCGTATATGCGTCTCTGCCGGACATTGGAGGCAGGACCGCCGTCGCATTTGACGCAAGGAAAGGTGAGATTTTTGCGGCATTCTACTGCAATGGTGAGAGGATAAGCGAATATGAGGCCTTTTCTCCTGAAGGCTTTGCCGAGTATGCCTCTTCTATCGGGGCTGAGCGTGTTACCGGAAATGCCCTCGCAAAGTATGGAGATATGATAAGGGAGGCCCTTCCGTCGGCATTCTTTTATGAAAAGGACTTTTGGTATCCGAGAGGAAGGGGCATGGCGTCTCTTGCCCTTAAAATGCATGGTGCTGGCGAGTCCGTCTCATGCTATGAGGTCAGGCCTTTTTATATGAGAAAGCCTGAGGCTGAAGAGGCAAGGGAAAAAAGGCTCGCTGAAGGGCTGGAAAAAAATGAGCTCTGACAACCTTACAATAAGAAGAGCTGATTCCTGCGATGCTGAGGATATTGCGGCCATATCGGCAAAATGCTTCGATGAGGCATGGACTGCTGATGGCCTTCGGAAAGACATCGGAAACGACAAGGTTTCCTTCTATCTTGCGGCAGAGCATGCAGGCTCCATGATAGGTTATATGGGGTCTTGGATGATTCTTGAGGAGGCCCATGTAATAACGGTGGGGGTTGATCCTGAGTTCAGAAACAGAAAAGTAGCATCCACTATGATGCTCTGTTTCTTCAGGGAAGCTGTAAGGAGAGGCGTGCACTGGTCTACTCTTGAGGTGGATGAGGACAATCTGAGCGCAATAAGGCTCTACGAAAAATTTGGTTATAAGACAGTTAGCGTCAGAAAAAATTACTACGGGGAAGGAAGGGACGGACTTCTGATGTGGCTTGGCGGAATGCATAATGCCTCTTTTTCAGAGCGTCTTGATGAAATTGAAAAGGATATATCCCCGGAAGGATGGGACAAATGATTTGGCTTGGAATCGAGACCAGCTGCGATGACACTTCTGCAGCTGTCGTCAAAGACGGAAAGGAAATACTTTCCAATCTTATATCATCGCAGATAGACACTCACAAGCTGTATGGGGGAGTTGTCCCTGAAATAGCGAGCAGGAAGCATCTTGAAGCGATTAATCCTCTTATCAATGAGGCTCTTGCCAGAGCAGGCAAGGAATGGTCTGACATTGATGCGATTGCAGTAAGCTGCGGCCCCGGACTTGTCGGATCTCTGCTTGTCGGAGTATCTGCTGCAAAGGCAGCTGCAGCCATGCTTGACGTTCCGCTTGTGGGTGTCAACCATCTGCCTGCCCATATATATGCCAATTTTCTCAGGGAGAATCCTCCGGAGCTTCCGGCTGCGGCCCTTCTTATTTCAGGAGGCCATACATGCCTTGCCGTTATGGAGGCTCATGGCAGATTCAGATTTCTTGGTGAGACAAGGGATGATGCCGTGGGAGAGTGCTATGACAAGTCTGCGAGAATAATGGGACTGCCGTATCCCGGAGGCCCTGAGATAGACAGGCTAGCAAAGCAGGGAAACCGTAAGGCAATTCATTTCCCGAGGCCTTATCTCAATGAGTCCAAGTACGAGTTCAGCTTCAGCGGACTTAAGACAGCCGTTCTTCAGTATGTTAAGAAGAATCCCGATTTCAGCATGCCTGACGTCTGCGCCTCTCTTCAGGAGTCAATTGCCGACGTGCTTGCCAGAAAGACGATGAATGCGGCAGAGGAATTCGGTCTTAAGCGCCTGCTGATTGCAGGAGGAGTCGCCTGTAATTCAAGAATAAGGGAGAAATTCGCAAAGGAGTGCGAGAGAAGGGGAATGGAGCTGTTTATTCCTCCGCCGATTCTCTGCACTGACAATGCCGCTATGGCTGCATGCTGCGCCCATTACGAGTATATGAACGGAAAGCGCAGCGATTTGAGCCTTGATGCTTCGCCTGCTCTGCCTTGGGGGATTGACTGATGGATAATAGGCCTGCGCTTATAGGCATAATGCTTACTGATCCTGAGGCTGCGGAAAAAATGAATGCGGCCCTTCATGAGTACAGGGATTACATAATCGGCAGGATGGGAATTCCATGCAGGGATATGGGAGTTTCTCTTGTCAGCATTGCTTTGAGCGCCCCTCAAAATGCCATAAGCGCGCTTTCAGGCAAGCTCGGATCCATAAAGGGGATTTCCGCAAAAACAATTACTCATAGGGTGCCTGAAAAACAATGATGGGGTTTGATGATTTTTTCGGCT
>JAKSUM010000109.1 GCA_024409025.1 bacterium
CCCTCCGTCCGTCTGGGGAAATTCTTGATGCCGGAAATTCCGGAACAACAATCAGGCTTCTTTCCGGAATACTGGCAGGAAAAGGCTTCCGCTCCACAATAACCGGCGACGAATCCCTGAAAAGAAGGCCGATGAACAGGATAATCAGGCCGCTGGAAAAAATGGGTGCGATAATAAAGTCTGACAGCGGAAGGGCGCCAGTTTCATTCATGCCTTCCAGTCTGCACGGCTGCAGGATTATACAGGAAAAGCCGAGCGCGCAGGTAAAATCCTGCATACTGCTCGCATCTATGAATGCTGAAGGCGAATCGTTATATGAGGAATAGGAAATAACAGGGGATCATCGTGAAAACTTTCTTGCAAAATCATATCCGTCATTCTCAACAGACGGAGGGATATGCCGCCTCGAAGGCGGACGGGCCCTAAAAGCCCTCAATGTATCCGTTCCAGGCGATTTTTCGTCAGCCGCATTCTTCATCACAGCAGCCGTAATATCAAAAAATTCGGAAATAACAATAAAAGGATGCGGAATCAACCCGCTAAGAACAGGATTTATGTCAGCTCTGTTAAGAATGGGGGCAGACATAGAGCTGAGCAATATCGGAGAAAACGAATACGGGGAGCCCTATGCGGACATAAAAGCATCATCCTCCCATCTGAAGGGAATATCTCTTGAGCCTGAGGAAATCCC
Source organism: bacterium (assembly GCA_024409025.1). Classification (GTDB taxonomy): domain Bacteria; phylum Vulcanimicrobiota; class CADAWZ01; order CADAWZ01; family CADAWZ01; genus JAKSUM01. The sequence goes on from JAKSUM010000109.1 coordinate 692, forward strand.
ATCAATGATAGACGAAGTCCCGCTTATAGCCGCAGCAGGAGCTTTTGCAGAAGGAGTAACATCCGTACGAGGAGCACAGGAGCTGAGGATAAAGGAGAGCGACAGGATTAAAGCAACAGTTGGGGGCTTCTCAGCCCTTGGAGCCGGCATATGCGAAAAGGAAGACGGTTTTGAAATAACCGGCTCCCCGCTCAAGGGCGGATTTGCAGACTCATATGGGGATCACAGGATTGCAATGGCCCTTGCGGCCGCCGCATCAGCATCTGACGGATGCAGCCATATAAGAGGAATGGAATGCGCATCAATTTCATATCCGGAATTTAAAGAAACATTAAACAGCCTGTCAAAATAAAAAGGCCGGCAGACTATTATGAAAGGAGGAGCTACAAAGATGTATCCGGCGCAGCCTGTTTAAGAGGCTTTGCGCGCATATACCGATTATTATTATCGGAAATTTACGACTATGGAGTGCATTAACGATTTAGCGCACGATGAAGTAGTAAGATAAAATCGCAAGACTTATCAGAAACATCTTTATAGACTATCTGTCTATAGTTAAGTAGCAGTACAATTGTTTAAGCATGCTTTTGCGGCCGCTGTCATTGTCTGCATCCTTATAGCGGCCGGAAGAGCCGGAGCGGATGAGATAAATTTCAGCGGCATACTATCACATAAAACAGCCTATAAGGGAGGAGTCGTATATTCTGACGAGGGAACCGTCAGAACGGCAGACACGTCAGAAATAGCTTCTCTTGCTGCAAAATGCTCATCAAAAGGAATCAAGTCGGGAATAGACGCGCATACATGCTGCGAATTTCTCATAGACATGTACAAAGGCCATGGCGTTTTCAGAAAAGGAATATCCTCAGACGAGCCAGCAGATCCCGTAACATCGGCAAACGCATTTATGGCAATAGGCGAAAACTATGGTTCGATGCAGCAGCCTTTAAAAAGTAAGGCGGACGGCGTTATAAACGACATACTGAAGACAAAAGCAGAGCCGATGCTCTCAAAATTCGCATCAAACGAGCATATTGAGAAGGACGGGGTAAAGGCTCCTGCATGGCTGATCGACGGAAGAGGAGACGCAAGCTCACTGTATCTCATAGCAATATGCAGATCAGACAAGCTGTCATCATCACATAAAGACATAATAAAAATGCTTGCGGAAGGCATACGCAGCTTTACAAATCTGAAATATGCCGAATTCCCGTTCTGTGCCCACTATGAAAGCATAGATCGCCCGAATCTCTTCACCCTCTCGGCAAACAGGCAGTCTGAAGCCCTGTGCCTTGCAGGCAAGCGTCTTGGAGACAAGTCATATACAAATTCGGCAAGAGCCGAAGCAGACAATTTCAGCATTTATCTGCTGTCCTCATATGGTCCGATCTGCGGAATGGCGCCAGCTCCAGTAATATATCCCCAGACATCGCATGGCGCGATGGTATTTACCGAAAATCTTGCGGCAATAGGCGAATCCCTTGGGGAAAATTCATATATGAAGCTCGCAGGCCTTGCGTCATCATGGTTTTATAAGGGCAATCTGTCAGGTAAAAACATATACGATCCTAAGACAGGAAAAGCTTCGGATTGCCTGACGCAGGAAGGCCCGTCAGTCAGGCACACTGCCAAGGCGGCTGCAGAGGCAATATCGGCAATAGTGTCAATATATGGAACTGAGGGATGGAAGTACAGGACATACACGGCAGCCGCTCCCTCCCATGCCTTCAAAATTCTTCAGGCTGAAGAGGGAAAAGCAGTCAGAAAAGACTATGAGATAACAAGCATAGAATATCCTGGAGATCAAAACGGCTCTCTTGTTGAAATAAAAAGAGAAAATTCATTCTGGATTAAGGTATCGATAGATGAAGATGACGAATACGCATTCCACCTATGCTATCTTAAGCAGATGGGATTCGGGACATCCACATCAATACTGATGCGAATAGACGGAGACAAGATATACAGCGTGCCACTCGGAGGCTCTCCTGATGACGCATATATGTTCATGCAGGAGGTTCTGGAAAGAAGGGTTCTTCAGACAGGGCTTCACAGCATGGGAATAAAATTCAGCGGCCTCCTTTTGGGTAAGGCAGCAACCCTTGACTGCGTGACACTCCAGCCGCTTGCACAGAGAAAGACTTTCATAGGAGAAGACGGCAATATGATCTCCATAGTAAAAAGCTTTCACAGCGACGATATAAAATATGACGCATCAAAACTTGAAAAGGACGGCATGGAGGCAGTCTCATGCTCCATATACTCCAACGGCTTCATTAAAACAGAGGCAGTATCAAAAGACTCGGCAGTCAGGCTGCCGTCATACGGCCACATAATCTTTGAAGGCAGGAAGAAACAATGAAATACGGATATAAAGTAAATAAATTCAGAACATTCCTGCATTCGGCAGGAGCATTCTTAAGCATGTTCATATGGGGCTGCATGTTCATGGTACTTAACGGCGAAAAATGGCCTGTGATAAAAAGCAGCCTTCAGAACGTGTCAATGCCGGATGGATACAAGGGAGCATTTCTCACGCTTCTGTTCATAGGAATGGTTATAATTCCGTTTATGGACATAATAAAGAGAAAAAGGCTTCTCTCTACAGAAATCGAAACAAGCAAAAAGGGACTCAAGATAAAATGCCTTGATCAGGAATACAAATTTGTATGGACTGATATGAAAAATGCCGGAATAATATACGATACAACTCTCAAGAAGCAAGTATACCCAAGGAAGCTTATCTTCACAAAAAGCAACGGCGAGGGTAAGATGCCGGTACTTCTGGAAATAGACAACAAGCCTTATGATACGGAATTTCCAGAGATTGTAGGGCTTGTCAGGGAAATACTTCAGCATGAGCCTAAGGCGCGGCAGGAGGTAATCGGAGCTGAAAAATACTGTCCTTGGCATGGACATTTTGAACGTGACGCATGCCCAGAATGTAAGGCAAGAATAAAACACGGAGAAAGATGGCTTAAGATATTCTATACAGTAAATCCTGCATATGTCTTCGTGCTTCCGGCAATAGGCCTGCTTGGACCGGCCTTTGCAATGTTCTCATTCTGTTTCGCAATTATAGCGATAGGAGTGCCGATAATTTTAATATTTAAGACAGACAGGCAATTCAGCAGGGCAGCTGCAAAAAAATCAGAAAAAGAGTCATAAAAGGACTTGTAAAAACGGACGGAAAGACCTCAGGTCCGGCAATAACAGAACCATAAGGCAGGGAAAAACACATGAAAGTTTTAAAAGACATAAAAGACATAGGCAGTGAAACAGCTCATGTAGAGCTCACTGGAGATGTTGACTTCGTATCATACAGCGATCTAAAAAAGCTTTTCGCAAAAGTAATAGCGGCAGGGAAAAAGAAAATAATAATAGATCTTACGGATGCGAAGCATATTGACAGCAGCGGAATCGGAGCCATAACGTCAGCACATATAAAAATCAATTCGCTCGGAGGGAAAATATATATTGTAAGCAGCAATAGCAGCATCAATAAAATATTTGACCTTACAGGCCTAAGCAAAGTAATAAAAATACACGAGAATCTTAAATCCGCAATAGAGGCGGCAGCATAACAACAAAAAAGCTTCGTGCTTAATAGGCATGAAGCTTTTTTGTTGGAGAAAAACATCAAATCTAAGGCTTTGCGTATTCTCTTCTTCCGAATATTGCGGTACCGACCCTGACCATATTGGAGCCTTCCTCAATTGCGACCTCCAAATCGCCAGTCATTCCCATTGAGAGTATATGACCTTCACCTGCAAATATCTTTGAGCCCATTTCCCTCATGCTGGCAAAATACCTTCTGTTCTCCTCAGGATCAGAAACAAGAGGAGGAATAGTCATAAGCCCTTTCAGATTAATATTGGGAAGAGCGCGTATTATATCAGCCGCCCTCTCGGCATCCCTGGGCATAAAACCGTGCTTTGATTCCTCATCACCGAAATGAATCTGCATTAAAACATCAATCTTCCTGCCCAGCCTTCCGCAGGCATCACTGACTTTCCTTGCCAACTCTCCCGAATCAATGCTTTCAATCATATCAAAGTACTCGGCAGCAAGTCTGGCCTTGTTCTTCTGAAGATGGCCTATAAAATGCCATGATGCCTCATCCTGAAATCTGTCAGCCTTAAGAATACCCTCCTGAATGTAATTCTCGCCAAAAACAGCAGCTCCGGCGGCAATAGCCTCCTCAACCATTTCAACAGGCTTGGTCTTGCTTACGGCAACAAGAGTAACCGATTCAGGGGCAATACCGGCCCTGCGGGCCGCCGATGCTATCCTTGTCCGGACAGATTCAATATTTCTTTTTATATCGCTCATTTTACCGTCCCAAAAAGAAAAGGCTCCGTCTAAGGCGAAGCCTTTTTATTAAATATTCTTACAGCCAGCTCATCATAACGTCATCCTGAACAGCCGCCGGAGGCTCCTTGGATTCATCATTGGCTATTTTCATGTCAGACTTATTAAGATCATGCTTTATAGCATCATCCTTTGAAATGACTCCGGACTCATAAAGGGCCGTCAGGGACGACGAAAAAGTCGACATTCCTTCCCCGCTTCCCTCAACCATAAGTGGATATATATCATCTATCCTGCCTTCAGATATCAGCGAGGATATCTTTGGTGTTACGGAAAGGATTTCAGATGCCGGAATCTTACCTCCGCCGTCCTCCCTGTTGAGAAGCTGGAGCGCGACAATGGC
>JAKSUM010000011.1 GCA_024409025.1 bacterium
ATTGCCGAGAAGATATATGATGAGTATGACAGCTATTGCGGATTTGTCGTTGTACATGGCACGGACACAATGGTCTATACATCGTCTGCAGTATCATTTCTGCTCCAGAATCTTGGCAAGCCTGTGATATTTACCGGATCTCAGATCCCTATGTCAAGCCCTTCGGGCAGCGATGCAAAGAATAATCTGATATATGCCGTGCGATATGCCCTTATGGATATTGCAGAGGTATGCATATTTTTCGGAACAGTTCTCTTGAGGGCCAACAGGGCTAAGAAAATAAGCGGTTTTGATTTCAGCGCATTCGGATCGTTTTCTCTTGTCCCGTTGGGACATGCCGGAGTCAGGGTCACTCTTACTGGGGAGGGCAGGAAAAGAAGCAAGGCAAGGCCCGTTTTAAGAAAAAATCTGATAAAGGAAGTTTTCCTGCTTAAAATATATCCGGGAATGAGTCCTGAAATCATAGACAGGCTGACCGATGCCGGCTTTAAGGGAATTGTCATTGAGAGCTTTGGCACTGGAAACATTCCCATAGGCAAAAATTCTCTTATACCTGCAATTGAGAGGGCTATTGATAAAGGAGTCTCAATAGCGGTAACGTCACAGTGCGAAAAGGGATGTGCCCAGGAGCTGTATCCTTCCGGAAGGCTTCTGAAAAAGGCAGGCGCAATTATGGCTTACGACATGACTGCAGAGGCTGCCCTTGTAAAGCTTATGTGGACCCTTGGCAATTCCTCTACGAGGAGGGAGACTGAGGATATGATGCAGACCCTTATGGCAGGCGAGTTTTCTCCGATAGAGTAATTGCGGAGGCAATGACGGCGTCCGGCCGTTAATAAATTGAGGCGTCCGCTTGAGGCGGATGCCTTGTATTAATATCCGAGATAATAGGCGGAAATGAAACATGATTCAGGTAATATGTCCCTCATGCAAAGGCAGCGGAGAAAAAGACTGCCCTTTCTGCAGGGAGAAAGCAGACGATGAGAAAAAATCCTGTCCGGAATGCGGCGGCAGCGGTAAGATAACATGCGGAGCATGCATGGGCGGGGGAATAATTGACACCACGGCTATGGCATGAGGCAGGCAGAATGATTAAATATATAGTTTTTATAATTGCGGCAGCGGTTCTTCTTTGTTCCGCGCCTTCCTTTGCGGATAAAGCATCAAAGCCTCCGGCGAAATCGGAAAAGAATTCAGATTTGATTGACTATTCTGATTATGTTAAGAATCCTTCAAAGCTTGGATTTTCTCCTAATCTTTCCCTGTTTAAATCCGCTTATAACCTGATAAAGATGAAATATCTGGAGCCGACAGATGATGCGGTTCTTGCAAAAGGCGTGAAAAAGGAAGTAAACAGGCTTATGAGGACTGCCGGAAAGCCGGCGTCATTTAACCTCCAGTCCCTTAATGACGTCTCACAGCAGGTCAAGGCCGCTTCGTCCTCATCGGGGCTTTCGGAAGATCTTGTGTGGCTTGCCGCTATAGAAGGTCTTCTTTCCGCTATGGACGATCCTTATACGGTGCTTCTGACCCCAAAGGATTACAAGTCTCTTATGGAACAGATGCAGGCCGGATCTTTTGGAGGCATAGGGGTTTTTATACAGCAGGACAAGGATAACGGCAATCAGCTTACCGTTTTCGAGCCTATGGAGGGCACGCCTGCCTATAAGGCCGGAATCCTCCCAGAGGATTTGATAATGTATATAAATGGCGAATCCACGAAGAATATGCCTATTGATGTGGCTATGGCCAAGCTTCGCGGAGAGCCCGGCACGCAGGTTTCCCTTAAGATAAAGAGAAAGACAAGCTCCAAGCTTATTCCCTTTACTCTTGTAAGGGAGCAGATACGGGTCAAATCGGTTGGCTGCAAGCTTATTGACAAGAGCATAGGCTATATTAAGATTAGGACATTCGGAGATGATACGGCCTCGGAATTTGCCAAGGCCCTTGCCGCTCTTGAGTCAAGGAACATAAAGGGACTTATAATTGACGTCAGAAACAACGGAGGAGGCCTTATAAATGCGGCGGTAGATCTCTGCAGTCATTTTGTCCCTTCCGGACAGCCGATTGTTTCTGTTGTCACAAAAAGCGGCGATAAGCAGTATATGAGATCTTCTGGCGGAATCGGAGTAAAGGTTCCGTGCGTTGTTCTTATAAACAAGTATTCCGCAAGCGCTTCGGAAATAACGGCGGGCTGCCTTCAGGATTACGGCTTTGCAAAGCTTATGGGAGGCAAAAGCTATGGAAAAGGCTCCGTTCAGGAGCTTATTCCTCTTAGAAACGGTGGCGGATTTAAGATAACAGTCGCGCATTATTTTACTCCTAAGAACAGATTTATAAATAAGATCGGTATAGAGCCCGACATAAAAAAGGAAATGGACGTCACTAAGGCGGGAAGGCCTGGAGATATACAGCTTAGCGCCGCAGTGAATTACCTAAAGAAAAGATAACATGGAAAAGAAATACCACATAATAACTCTGGGATGCCAGAAGAATGAATATGATTCGCAGCTGATAGCGGCCCTTCTAAAATCCATGGGCTATGAAAGCACGGGGAAAATAGAAGAATGCGATATTCTTGTAATCAATACATGCTGTATCAGGAATAAGGCTGATGTCAAGGTTTATGGAAGGCTTGGCCAGTACAGGGAGCTTAAGTCTGCAAATCCTGACCTTATAACAATAGTATCCGGATGTCTTGCAGAGAAGGACGGAAAGAGCCTTCTGTCGAGATTTTCCAATGTAAGCCTTGTTGTCGGACCTAGAAATATAAGCAGGATTCCTGAGCTTGTTGAATATGTACGCAGGACAGGAAAGAGAAGATGCGCTATAGGTCTTGGAAATATGAATTTTGAGATTATGCCTGTTCTCAGGGACAGAGCGTATGCTGCATGGATTCCTGTTACGGAAGGATGCGACTGCAGATGCACATACTGCATTGTACCCTATGTAAGGGGAGCAATGACCAGCAGGCCTTCCGAGCATATCGTTCATGAGGCTGAGGAGTTTGCAGCCTCCGGAGGGGTTGAGATAACTCTTCTCGGACAAAATGTGAATGCCTATGGCACCGATATTCCGGAATACGGTGATTTCGGCTCAATCCTTGAAAAGATAAACGCCATAGACGGCATTAAAAGAATAAGATTTATGTCGCCTCATCCGAGAAATTTCTCTGACGCGTTTATTGAAAAAATGGCATCTCTTGAAAAGGTATGTCCGCATGTCCATCTTCCTCTCCAGTCTGGGGATGATACTATTCTCAGGAGAATGAACAGGAGATATGGAACCGATGAATATGCCCATATAGTGGATAAGCTAAGGTCATCAATAAATGACATTGCCATAACTACGGATATAATAGCCGGATTCCCGGGAGAAACTGAGGAGCAGTTCTCCAATACCATGGAATTCGTTAAAAGGATGGAGTTTGACGGCGCCTTCATGTTTGCGTATTCCGAAAGGGAAGGTACTCCTGCCGTTAAGATAAATCCGCCCGTCCCTCCGCAGGAGCGTCTTGACAGGCTTAACAGGCTTATAGCCCTGCAGAACGACATAACATTTGCCAAGCACAGGCTTTATGAAGGCCGAGAAGCGGAGGTTCTTGTTGAAACCGTTTCCAAGAAGGACAGCGAGTTCCTCACCGGAAAGACTCTTCGCAAGGAGGTCGTCAATTTTACTGGTCCTGAAAATCTTGTCGGAAAGCTTGTCAGGGTAAGGCTTGCAAAGGCCTATACTTGGGGCTTTATGGGGGAAATGGTATAGAATGTTAAGGCATATGAAATTTGCAATGCTTGCATTGCTGCTTGCATCCTCGTTTTTTATGATGGGCGTGATTGAGGGCGGAGATATTCCGGAGTATATAAGGAAGCAGGCTCATTCTGAAAAGGAATGCGGCGTCAGGACTATAAAGGACGGAAATATTTCCGATATATTCAAGCTTCAGGAGAATCCTGAATATGCGAAGATACTCTGCATTCAGACAAGCCCTGAGGCAATGAATGCGGAATATGCCGGCATAATCATGAAATGGGTCAGGGAATCAGGACATACGGTATGGTTCTATGATTCAAGGCTTGCAGGCTGGTTTGGAATGGAGGCGTCGGATATAAATCCGGAAGGCGCTTTCTCCAAGGAGATAACAGGCGAGTACGGCGGAAGAAAGGTAAAAGGCAAGGCTGCGGTCGTGTCTGCTTTTGGAAATCATAAGACGCTTTCCGGAGTCAACGGAGCTGTTGTTTTTCTTGTCCCTACAGGCGAAAATACCTACAGTGCGGTAAAATGCTCCGGAGTCACTCCTCTTTTAAAGCAGAACCTTGCATCAGATCAGGCTGTCTCTGCTATCAGGGAGGAAGGCAGCGGAAGGATTATACTCAAGCCCCTTTTATGGCCTGACAAAATTGACGGGCTGAGATTCCAGACGAACATAATGGAATTCTCAGCAGGATATCCCGTCCCAGTTGTAACGGAAAAGGATTCGCCTATAACGGATGAGATGATGGTTCCATCAAAGTCATCGGACAAATGGGAAGAGATTGACGAAGTCGAGCTTTCGGACGGAAGAACCGTGTGGGGCAGAGTCAATAACGGCGAGTTTGTTTTTGAAGGCATTTCCAAAGGAAAAAAGATTAAAAAAGATGAAATAAAGACAATAGTCTTTTCCGAAAAAGGAAGCGGGCTTGATGCCGTTATTTTTGAAAACGGCAAAAGGCAGAAAGGACTGCTGTCACTGAGTGTTGACGGGCTTGTTTTTAAAACGCCATGTGGCAAGACGGTCAGAATAGGCAAAAAAGAAATTAAAAAGATAAGCTTCGGCTTGTCAAAGGAAAGGGATGCTGTAAAATAGATGAATTCTCTTACGCCAAAGCAGATTGTCGAAGAACTTGACAAATACATAATCGGCCAGAATCAGGCTAAAAAAGCTGTTGCTGTAGCTTTGAGAAACAGGTACAGGAGAAATTTTCTTCCTGATTACATAAAGGATGAGATTATTCCTAAGAATATCCTTATGATAGGCCCTACAGGAGTCGGCAAGACTGAAATAGCAAGAAGGCTTGCAAAGCTTACAGGAGCTCCTTTTATCAAGGTTGAGGCAACCAAGTACACTGAGGTCGGATATGTCGGCAGGGATGTTGAATCTATGATCAGGGAGCTTGCCGAGACCGCTGTCAGGATGGAGGAAAAGAAAAGGTTCAAAGAGGTCGAGCCGAAAGCTAAAAAAGCCGCCTGCGACAGGATATTGAAGATACTCAGGCCTGCGGATCCCCAGAAGGCCCAGCAGCAGTCGCCCATATCAATGCTGCTTGGAGGAATGGGAGTCACTCCTCCGGAGCCTCAGGCTGACGAGGCTCCTGCCGAGCTCTCTCCTTCTCCTGAGGAACTCCTTAAAAAAATTGAGTCGGGCGAGCTTGATGACGAGATGATTGAGCTTGAGGTGGATGACAATTCTGCTTCCATGATAGAGGTCTTTACAGGCACAGGTCTTGATGAGATGGGAGTAAATTTTCAGGATGTCCTTGGAGGACTTATTCCAAAGAAGAGAAAGAAAAGGCGCCTTACAGTCAAGGACGCTAAGAAGCTTCTTTCAAATGAAGAGTCCATGAAGCTTGTCGATATGGAGGAAGTAAAGAGGCAGGCCATAGAGACCGCCGAGCGACATGGCATAATATTCCTTGACGAGCTTGACAAGATAGCCGGAAAGGAAGGAGGCCATGGACCTGACGTCTCAAGGGAAGGCGTCCAGCGCGATATTCTTCCCATTGTCGAGGGCTCCACAATTAATACGAAATACGGTCCTCTTAAGACCGATCACGTTCTCTTTATTGCTGCAGGCGCGTTCCATGTCAGCAAGCCTTCGGATCTTATTCCTGAGCTTCAGGGAAGATTCCCGATAAGGGTTAATCTGGAAAACCTCGGGGCCGAAGATTTCCTTAAGATTCTTACCGAGCCTACCAATGCCATTGTAAAGCAGTATAAGGAGCTTCTTGCTACTGAAGGGGTCGAGATAGAATTTTCTGAAGACGGCATAAAGGAAATTGCCGAAATGTCCGAGTCTGTAAACAATCAGACTGAGAATATAGGCGCAAGAAGGCTTCATACCATAATGGAAAAGGTGCTTGAGGATCTCAGCTTCAATGCTCCCGATCATAAGGGCGAAAAGATTGTGGTTGACAGGGAGTTTGTCCGCAAGGAGCTTTCTGACATAGTTGATGACAAGGATCTCAGCAGATACATACTTTAATCGATAAAAAAACATCCTCTTGGAAATCAATATTCCAAGAGGATGTTTTTTTATTGTTATCTTCTATTTGCGCCGGTTTAGGGCTTTTATTATTTCATGAGAGAAAAATGCATATGCCGGAATATGGATTATTTCGGCGGCTATCGATTTTACCATATAAATTTCTGCAGGTATTCCGAAGCAAAATTGCATTATGAACGGGATCATAAGTATTTTTGTTGCAATCTGCGCCGCTCCTGCGGCTGCAAGAGCTGCCGGAAATGATGACCGGTCTTTCTGGGGAAAAAATTTTACTATAACTGGCGGTATGATTCCCGTAATTGCTGATGTTATTGTAAAAAACGGAATGTAGGGGCCATGAGGAGCTATGGCTGCTCCGGCAATATCGCTTAACGCTCCTGTCAGAGCTCCTGCGGCAGGCCCCATCATAAGCCCTGCAAGTATAATGGGAAAGCCTCCGAAATTTAGGACTCCTGCAGGCAGGGGGATTGTCAGAAACTTCCTAAGAAGCACGGACAGGGCTATAAGTATGGCGCAGTATGATATCGTCTTAGCCGAAAGCTTCAAATGAACCTGCCGTATCCCACTTTTGCTTGAATTCCGGCATGAATCCGTCTCCCCTGATTCCGGATCTTGTAAGGCAGAAGTCGTATTTTACGGGATCTTCAGGGCAGAATCTCCGAAAATTGCCCGTTATCTCCTCTGCCGCCTTCATCGAGGCGTTCTTTCTCTTTGTGAAGCCGAGGTCTATTCCTATTGAATGCATGTGCGTGTCGAGCGGGACGATCAGCTTTGACGTGTCTGCCGCATCATGCCACCACCCTGGATCCACATTGTCCTTTCTTACCATCCAGCGGAAAAAAAGCATAAGCCTTTTGCATGGGGACTGTGAGCCGCTTATAGGAAGAAGGCTCATTCTTTCGGATCCAGAATATGCCCTTATCTTCTCAGAGAATCTGAGAGCTGCCTGAGCATAGCTTTCTTCGCCGCTTTTCAGGCATGAGAGGAAGCATTCAAGAAGTGATCCGTATTCACATGAGGCTTCCTTTATGCCGTAAAGAAAATCTGCAGTCTCTGATGCCGTGGTGTATCTGTATTTTATGTCGGAAAAATCATGTTCTATATCGCTTTTTGATGAGCCTGCAAGATATTCTGCCGGTTTGAAACCGGTTCTTCCCAGTATTTCCGCCGTTATTGTCAGTATTGCATGGACCCTTCCGTATGGGAATGATGGGGCTATGAGCCCTGTCGCCTCCGCTTCGCGCATGGATGTCGCTTTAAGCACATGCTCCAGAGGATCCGGATGGACGAATGAAGGATCGTCGTATTCAGTGTATTTTTTTTCAAGCTCAGCGAGCTTTATCGATGATTCGTTATTCATGTTTTAAATTGTGTCTGTATCTTCTTAGATGCTCGTAAGATGTTATTGCAAATGCGTTCGAGACATTCAGTGAGTTTTTCATCCCGAATGCCGGCAGCTCTGCCGCCATATCGGATTTTTGAAGAATTTCGCTGCTGAGTCCTTCCGTCTCATTTCCGAATATGAAGGCTGTCTTTTCCGGAAAATCTATGTCATATAGGCTTTTGCTCTCATCTGCCGTCTCCATTGCAATGACAAAATATCCCTCTTCCTTAAGCCTGTCTATAAGCTCCAATGTCGAAGGATAGTATTCCCAAGGGATATATTTTTCCGCTCCAAGAGCCGTTTTTTCAAGCTTTGGATTTGACGGGTATGGGGTATAGCCGCATAGGAACAGCTTTCCTATGCATGCCGCATCTGCCGTCCTCATCATGTTTCCGGCATTGAATGCGCTTCTTATGTTATCCAGGACTGCGGCAGACTGAAGCCTTTTCCGTTTGAAGAATTCCATTGCATCTTCAGATCTGTCCTTGTTTCTGATGTTGAAACTCATTGTTCCAGTATTTCCTTTTTCAGCCTTTCAGCCTCATCTCTGTTGTTTATCAGCCATTCCGTAAGCCTTATGCCGCCTTTGAGCTTTTTTTCCGCATTAAGGACGCTTTTAAAGCCCTTTCCGAATTTCAGGGTTTTAATGCCCATAAGTTTTTCCGCATTCTCCTTGTCACCTAGGCTCTTGAGCATTTTATATTCCATCCATCTTGCCATTGCCTCTCTTACCGGCTGGCTTTCCGTGAACAGCCTTTTTTCGTAAAGGAAGGCATGCATAAGCTCATGTGCGGCTATGGCAATGAACCGTTTCCTCGGAAGCCCTGCGATGATGTATATCATATGGTACTTTTCATTGATCATCTTTTGGGAGTGGTATTTGCCTACATCCTCCTCCCTCCATTCAAAGCGAAGGGCAAAGCTGTTACGGTTTTTTATAAGCTCAAGCACTACAGGGTTCTTGACGCTGACGGAGTATCTCTCGCTTATCTCCGTCTTTGTCCTGTCAAGGATTTTTTTACCTATCAGGGGATCGGTTACTGTGTCATGGCTGTCCAGATCGAACGATTTTATGGCAATGCCGCTTTCTCTTCTGCCGGAAAAAAAATAATTGATTTCGGCAAAGAGCCTTGATATGAGGTTCATTATGCTCATGATGCAAAACAAAAAAACCTGCGGACGGCCATTATCGGTAAATCCGGCAGGTTTTGTAATTTTAAATATATGCCTCTTTATTCGGCTTTTGCTGCCTTTTTGGCTTTCTTTGTCTTTCCGAGAGCTTCGTTGATGTCGTCCTCCGTGCATCCCTGCTTGTTGGCAAGAACAGTCATAAGAATGGATATTCTTTCAAGCTGTATGCTGGCCTCGCCGATTGCTTTGGATATGCTGGCAAGGAACATGCACATGAAAGCGAGAACGAGAATGACGACTGCACCTATTAGTACTGTATGCATTGCTTATTAATTCCTCCGATTTTTCATATGGATCCGTTTACAGATTAGTTCTACAAAAACTGCTTCCTTCCTTCACATATAGAAAGGACTCGAAAAAAATAAAAAGAACTAAATCTAAAAGCGGATTGTTTTTAATTTGATTACAAGGCGGCGGGAGGAAGTTTACTTAATTGAAAAACATAGACAAGCTTTTGAATTTTGTTATCTCTAACGGCGGCTCCGATCTGCATGCTGCAGCCGGAAGCAGGCCAATGATGAGGAAAAACGGCATTCTTGAGACAACAGATTTTCCTTATCTTACCAATTCAAACGTATATGAGCTTATGAAGGAAGTGCTCTCTCAGAAGGAAATACAAAAATTCACTTCCAATGCCGATATTGATTTCATATACCATTCAGAGGACCTTGATCAGAGATTCAGGGCAAATGCCTTCTATCAGAAGAACGGCATGTCGATGGTATTCAGATGGATTCCGAAGGATATTCCTTCTCTGAAGGATCTTGGATTTTCAGAGAGCGTCAAGAAGGTCACTAAATTCCATCAGGGAATGGTGCTTGTGACAGGGCCCAGCGGCTGCGGAAAGACGACCACTATGGCCAGCCTTATAAACCTCATAAATGAAGAAAGATCCCTGCATATCATAACTGTTGAAGAGCCTGTGGAATATCTTCATTACAATAAAAATTCCCTTGTTGTGCAAAGAGAGATTGGGAAGGACGTCGATAATTTCCAGACAGCCCTGAAGGCGGCGCTGAGAGAGGATCCGGACGTAATTGTAATAGGAGAGCTAAGGGATCTTGAGACTATTTCGCTTGCAATAACGGCGGCAGAGACAGGGCATCTTGTGTTTGGAACCATGAACACGAATGACGCCATACAGACTGTTGACAGGATTATAGATTCATATCCTCCGGATCAGCAGTCGCAGGTCAGGGTCATGTTTTCAGAATCGCTCAAGGCTGTAATATCGCAGCAGCTCGTTCCTCTTCAGAGCGGAGAGGGAAGGACATGCGCCTATGAGCTTCTCATTGGCAACAGCTCGGTAGCAAATCTTATCAGAGACGGAAAGCAGTATCAGATAATAAACACTATGGCTACTGGAAAGAAGATGGGAATGCAGCTGATGGACAATTCTCTCATAGATCTCGTAATGGCAGGAAAAATTTCGCTTGAAACTGCTATGGAGCACTCTCAGAATTCATCCGGATTAAAAGACAAGTATGACAAGGTTATGTCGGCACAGCAGGGAGGTATGAGATGAACTTTTTCGGTTTCGGCAAAAAACAGCAGCCACAGCAGCAGAGTCAGGAGGTTTTCGGATTCCGGACTCAGGCTCCTGTCCAGAGGACTTCCCCTTATGCTGAACAGAAGCCTCAGCAGGCTCCGGCACAGCAGTCCTATTCATCATCTTCTTCCATGTCATCATCCTCATCAAAACCAGAGGATGAGCCTATCCTTGTGACGGAGGAGATTGCCGGAAAGCAGATAAGCATAGATCTTCCGGAAATTACTATAGACGGACTTTTGAGCAAGATGAAGGAAATCAAGGCTTCCGATCTTCACTTTGAAACGTCATCGCAGCCGATATACAGGATTAACGGAGATATGCATTTTACCGATCTTCCCAAGATTACTCAGGAATTTGCGGAAAAACTCCTCTATCCGCTTATTACCGATTCCCAAAGGAATATCCTTAATTCCACGGGAAACCTCGACTTCTGCTATGAGATACCGAACGTGGCAAGATTCAGGGCAAATTATCTGCGCCACAGGGGAGGCCTTGGAGCCGTTTTCCGCATCATCCCTTCTAAAATACCAACTGCGGAGGAATTGAATCTTCCTGAGGTCATAAAGACTATTGCCAACTTCAAAAAAGGAATAATACTTGTTACAGGGCCTACAGGAAGCGGCAAGACGACCACTATGGCCGCCATGATTAACTACATAAACCAGACGAGAAAGGCTCATATCATTACTATTGAGGATCCTATCGAATTTACGCATACTCCTGTAAACTGTCTGATATCGCATAGGGAGATAAGGCAGCATGCAAAGTCGTTCAATACTGCGCTTAAGGCTGCTCTGAGAGAAGATCCTGATGTTATTCTGGTAGGCGAGCTTAGGGATCTTGAGACTATATCTCTGGCGCTTACGGCTGCCCAGATGGGTGTTCTTGTCATGGGTACTCTTCATACGAACAGCGCCACAAAGACTGTCGACAGGATGATTGACGTATTTCCGCCGAAACAGCAGGAGCAGGCAAGAGTCCAGCTTTCCCCGTCCCTAAGGGCGATAATAGCCCAGCAGCTTATCAAAAAGGCTGACGGCAAGGGCAGGGTTGCGGCCATGGAAATACTTATATCGGATCTCGGTCTTGCGAATATAATCAGGGAAGGAAAGTCGCCCCAGATACCGACCCAGATCATAATGGGAAAGAGCAGGGGAATGCAGCTTATGGACAATGTCCTTATTGATCTGGTAAAAAATAACGTTATAACTAAAGAGGATGCCATGCTGAGGGCCAAGGATCTTAAACTCTTTGAAAGGGCAGGCATAAAAGTCAGCTGATATGACGGGTTTTAGTATAGCAGGCAGGTCTTTTGACAGCAGGATAATAGCGGCTCCTCTTGCAGGAGTTACGGATGTCGCGTTCCGCAGGATAATAAGGGCCTTCTTCAGCGGCCTTGCATGTGCGGCAATGATAAGCAGCCAGAGCCTG
>JAKSUM010000110.1 GCA_024409025.1 bacterium
AAATCCATTGTTATCAATATCTGAAATAATCCTGTTCGATGACACCTCTACGTCTCTGTCTGATATGAATATCTTTTCAAGGCTCACATATCTTCCATATTCATCGCAAATGAAATCAGGAGAATCAGCCATAAATTCCGCAATCCTGTATTCATTCATATACGGAAGAGAAAAATCAATCTCGCTTAATGATTTTATGACACACCCCCTGAATGCCGATTTTATGTCATTTTCAATGGAAGCATCATTTTTTACATACAGATATTCATCCTTGAGTATAATGTCAGGCATACAGGAGGCAATCTTTAATTTTAATGACTCTATGTCCTCAATGCCGCATTCATAAAGCTCATCCTTGTCCCTGTCAAAAAGAGATTCATAGAATACAATATCCCCTCCAGAGGCAAGAGCCCTGTCTAAAATCATCCTTAGCAGTTCAACTTCTTCATCATACACTCCCCAAGCATCTTCCTCTGCAGTTATACAGGCTTCATCAGACAGCCCCAAATCTTCTTCCTCTGCATTGACGCAGGCTTCCTCAGACAGCCCCAAATCTTCTTCCTCTGCCTTGCCGCAGGCTTCCTCAGACAGTCCCAGAGCCTCTTCCTCTGCAGTGATGCGGGCATCCTCGGACACCCTCAAAGCCTCTTCTGAGGCCGCCAATTTTTCCTCAGCCGCAATACGCAGTTCTTTTTCCAAAGCAAGATTTGTCTCAGCCTCTATGCGGGATGCTTCAGAAACAGATATGGCCTCCTCCAAAAATTTCAGTTTTTCCTCTGCCGCAATACGGCGCTCCCGTTCACAGAACAAAGCTTTCTCAGATTCCAAACGGATTTCATCAGAGAGCCTTCCGGATTCATTTTCATCAGCAAGAGGCTCTTCGCCCTTTGTTAAACAGATAAAATCATCCTTGCGAAAATATGAGTAAATCTGCAGAGCTAAAAGCAGGCTATTTCTTGCTTCCCTGTCCTCATCAAAGGCATATACCTTCTGATATATATCTTCAACAACATGCAACTCATAAGAAAACACATTATCATCCCATTCTCTGCCGGCAATTTCAAATGCCTTAGCCAGATCCTGCATAACACCCCTGGCTACAAAGTAAGGAACATGCTCCCTTATCCAGTCCTTAAAATCCCGTTCCGTAGCCGCTTTTTTATCTGTTTCAGAAAGTGCATCGCAAGATATACGACAATTGCTCCCAGACTCAACGGAAGACGAATCAGTCAGGGGAATTTGAGAAGAAGGATTCCCGCATGCTTCTTCCGCCCTATTTATACATGTAATCCTTATTCCGCTTAAAGGCTCATTACAAATAAAGGCTAAAGCCCTCATCTTTGAAAGGATTTCCAAAGGACTCAAGGCAATTTCAAGCCAAAGATCATTAAGAATGGAGCATGGCTTTTTAAGCTTATCCGAACCGTTCTTATCGGTGACATCAATAGAGCCTTTTCCGTCAAAAGATTTATTTACAAAACTTCGGATATATTCCGTATTACCATCTGCCAAATATCTGACAAAACGACGATACATACCCTGCCATGATGAGACAAAATATTCAAATCCTTAAACAGCCAGACTTTCAGGAACAAGAAAATCGAATTCAGCTCCCAAAGAATCCGCATCAAGATTCTTAATCTCGTAAAAACCAAAATCCTCCATAATTCCTCCTTATTTGGTTTTAATAAAATCTATTAAAGGACAAAAGGAAACCTTTTCAGCCATTTAACACTTATTAACGCTCCTTATTTCAATTTCCTTTAAACTGCCTGTTAATGGCGCTTTTTTATTATAAAAAAAGCCACGCTCAAAAAATTAAGCATAGCTGATAATTTCATTAAATAAAAAAGCGTCTGCATGCAGTACGCATTCAGACGCCAGAAGCTTATATGTCCTCTTTGGATATAATCTCATAATCGCCAGGCAGAAGCTCGCCGAGAAGAAGACCTCCGATTCTGATTCTCTGCAGCGTCAGAACCTTAAGTCCGAGCAGCTCGCACATTTTCCGGATCTGCCTGTTTCTGCCCTCTTTCAGGATAATCCTAAAGAGGACACCTGATTCGTCAATTCTCCTTATTTCAACTTTAGCGGGAAGGGTCATTTTGCCTTCAAGATTTAGCCCTCTTTCCATGGACATAACAATCTTTCTGCCCTTTATCTTCCCTTGGAACTGCTTTTCCCACGAAGCAAACACCTCGTATTCCTTCTCATGCTCAAATGAGGGGTGAGTAAGCATGTTTGCAAGCTCTCCGTCATTTGTCAGTATAATAAGTCCGCATGAGTCAGCGTCAAGCCTCCCAACCGGAAAAACCCTCGGTTCGGCAGGCACAAGGCTGCATACAGTCATATCATGATCAACATGAGGATCAGAAACTGTCGAATAATATCCCGCAGGCTTGTTAAGCGTATAATAAACAAGATCTTCCGAAGTCTCAAGCCCAGCTCCGTCTACAGTGACAGAATCCTTGTCCGGATCAATCATAAGGCCGCATGGGGGAGCAGGAATGCCATTTACGGAAACACGTCCGGCCGCAATAAGCTCATCCGCTTTTCTCCTCGAAGCTATTCCGCACCTCGCAATATATTTGTTTAGACGCTCCACCTTAATCTGCCTCGAAATCAATTTTCCACTTGCCGTCTTCCTTGATAAGGCAGACATATTCGTTTTTCCCCTTAAGGAAAAGCGTGGCCTTATCACCTTCAACCTCAGCCTTTTTTATCTCAGGCTTTACGGCAGCCTTAACAAAAGCCTGTGAAGCTTCGGTCTTCTTCATTATAAAAAGGAAAAACTGCTTAGGCTTCATATCGTAGAGCTGGTCATGAGTAAGCTCAAGGCCTTCCACCTTCTTCTTTCTGAGCTCAGGAGGCATAGCCTCTATAACTTCCCTCATTCTCTTGTATCCCTCTTCAGCAAATGCCCCTTGGGATCTTGAAGAGAGCATGTCCCAGACAGTCTCCCATTCCTTGGCAATAAGAGCATCGTTAAAGGCAATAAATGCTTTAGACGGTTCAGAGTCTTTGCTGCATCCTGCGGCAAGGAAGAGAAAACCTGCCACAACAACGCATAAAACTAAAGATATTTTCTTCATAATACACACATCCGCACAAAGCGGATTCCTCTTTTTGCAATTATTTTTTCATGCCGTAGATCTCGGTAACAATCCTGACATATTCTTCTGTTTCAGGATAAGGAGGAATCCCTCCAAAACGCTCGACAGCATCCGGTCCGGCATTATAAGCCGCAAGCGCGAGCTGAATTGTCCCGAATCTTTTCAACAGGCTTTTAAGATATCTTATTCCGCCTCTTGTATTCTGCTCCGAATCGAATATATCAGACACTCTCATTGCTCTCGCAGTCTCAGGCATCAGCTGCATAAGTCCGCATGCGCCTGCAGGCGATACCGCATCAGGATTGAAGCCTGATTCGACCGCCATTACTGCCATAACGAAAGCAGGATCTATTCCTTCCTCGTAAGACAGGGCTTTTATCATCGCCTCAATTTCAGGCGGCGGCTTCAAGGAGTCCGGCCGAACAGCTCTTCTTTTATAATTTTCCACAATACAGTCTGGAGCATCCATGAAAATTACCTCTGCAGAATGCAGGACTCGTTCTCCAGTCTTTCCGCCTTCTCCCATCCCGTCAAAAACATAAACCTCTTGAGAGAAAGCCGTACAAGGGAGCATGAAAAAAAGAAGAAGAGGGATAAGCAGAGCTATTCCTCTCTCCATCAGGCATCCGCTATTCAGTAAACTCTCTCTTACCGTCAAGATGAAATGACACAAGCTTTATCTTCTTCCCCTCTGCCATAAAGCGCTTTTCATATACCGTCGTAAGCTCGTCATAATCAGTTCCTGCAAGAGCCTTATCCGAATGAACATCCTCTGAAAAGACGGAAATCCTGAGACTGTTTTTCTTTATTATATCCATTCCGTAATCAAACAGGAAATCACTGTCCGTCTTCAAGGTTATGCTTCCGTCCTTTTTAAGGAAGGATGAAAACACCGAGAGAAAGAAAGGATGCATGAACCTTCTTCTCTTTGCGCAATTTTTGACATTAGGATCAGGAAATGTAAGCCATATGCCGCTTATTTCTCCGCCGGCAAAAAATTTTCCGCACAGCTCGCTCCTTGCCCTCAGAAAGCGCACATTCGGAGTTTTCCGCAATTCAGCAAGCTTTGCCCCATGCCAGATGCGGGCCCCCTTTATATCCATTCCTATATAGTTTAATTCAGGATGTCTTTCGGCCATGTCAAGCGTATAAGTCCCCTGACCGCATCCTGCCTCTAGAATAATGGGACTTTCATTGCCGAATGAGCCAGACCATTTTCCTCTCATGAAAAAAGGCTCCACGGAATCATACATGGTGTCAGGCTGATAGAGGCACGAAAAAGTCTCATTTTCCCTGAATTTTTCAAGCTTTCCCATCAGACACCACACTTTTTACATCCGAGGCGGAAGTAAGGCACTTTTTGTCAACTTTGAACTTCTGCAGGAAGGCGGCAAGCATTCCTACTACAATTTCATTGTATCCGTGAGGAACTATAATATGGGCCTCGCGCTTTGAAGTTTCGACATACAAAGAATGCATGGGGGCAACAGTCTCTCTCCACTGCTCCATTACGCCCTCATAGGAACGTCCCCTTTCCATAACATCCCTTATAATCCTTCTCATAAGACGCTCATCGGAATCAGTATCAACAAATATCCTTATATCAATAAGATTCCTAAGCTCCGGAATGGCGAAAATAAGTATGCCTTCAAGTATTATAATTTCGCTCGGATCTATATGGACGGTCTCTTCTTTTCTGGTATGGGTACAAAAATCATAGACAGGTCTTTCTATTGGCTTACCTGATTTGAGATCCCTTATATGCTGGCACAGAAGCGGAATCTCGAGAGCGTCCGGATGATCATAATTAACCTTGTCCCTCTCAGCTTCTGTCATTTCGCTCCTGTCGTAGTAGTACGCATCGGAAGGGATTACAGTTATCCCTCCTCCTAACATAAGGGAAATCTCCCTTACCATCGTAGTCTTTCCGGATCCTGTGCCTCCGGCTATGCCGATAATGAGCGTATTTGACATTTTACCCCCGGATCAATTCTTAATAAATTCGCGCATAAGCCCTTATCCATAAAAAAACCGTTCCTAAAGAAACGGCAAAATTAAAATATTAAGGCTTGACGCCTTGTGATTCAGCAGCGCGCCTTATGATTTCATCTATCGGAAGATTATGTTCCTCAGGAATATGGTTTCTGATGGTGGTAAAAGCCATAGCCGCCATCACCCTGCCAGTCTTAATCATTTCCTGAGCCATTCCTGATTCATTTGCAGCATTGACAAGAT
>JAKSUM010000111.1 GCA_024409025.1 bacterium
GGGGTCAGCCTTTTCCGTCCCATCTTTCATTATGGGCCCTTACCATTGCTATAACCTCTCTTGGAAGGCTGCTTATGGGCTCCAGTATTTTAGCGGACATCTCGGCATGATGCTTCATTATTTTCCATTCTTCCTCGGTAAGCTCGCTTTCCTTATGAAGTATTCCGTCAGGAGTTGCTATTTTTCCCACGTCATGGAGCGTTGCGGCCCTTTTTATCATCTTTATTTCTTCTTCGCTGAAATTCATTGCCCTTGCGAGCTTTTCTGAAAATTCCCTGACTCTGTCGACATGCCCCTGAGTATACTTGTCTCTTCCTTCCAGCGCTTGCGCCAGACAGAGCATTGTTTCCTCGTAGCTTAGCTCGAGCTGTGACACATAGGCATAATTCTGAAGTGATATGGCTATAAGAAGGCCTGCAAGGCTTAGCGATTCCTCGTCTTCCTTTGAGAAGCTTCCGGATTTGATGTTCATAAGCCCTGCCACTCCGAACGGCTTTGACGATTTCTTTGTTTTAAGAGGAACGCAGAGAATGTTTTTTATTGCATCGGATGACGCTACTGACGAAAGCCTTTCCGCATGATCGGATCCTATAGAGACTGACGAGCCGTCTTTGAGGCCGTCGATAAGCCCTGAGATTTCAAGCGCCCTGAGAGTCTCCTCTTTTATTGTTCCGCTTGTGTTTTTGAGCTTGAATACGCCTTTATCTATTGTCATTATAAATGCGCACTCGCAGGAATACTCTTCAGCAAGCTTCTTTGTTATTGCATCATATAAGCTGTTGATTTTCTGATTTTCAGAGATTATTCCGGCTATCTCATGGATGAATATGTTTTTATTTATTTCTTTGTCATATTTATCTTGAAGAGTCTGACTGTCCCGCTTTTCGCTGTCAGCCTGAATTATGACGCTTTCGAGTTTTTTGGAAATCTCTGCTTTTTCGGCCTTTAGCCTTTCTACCAGCTCCTGCAGCTTTTTGTCTTCGGATGAGTTTTTCTTTTCAGGATTCTGTTTTTCGGCTTTTTTCTTGTTTCTGAAAAATATCTTATTTATTATGCAGAGAGCCGTACATAATGCAAGAAGCGCTGCCGATAAATATGATAGCCAGGCGATTCCTGATGCCAGTGAAAAAAACAGCATTGCTATTGTTATTGCGGATATTATATGTATAATCACAGCTTTTCCTCTCTGAACAATGAATCTCTTGACTTATTTTATATCGGTTTAATTGGATATTTGGGATGCCGTTCCTTTATTTCAAGAAAAAAAGGCAGAATTTTTAATTTCCTGCCTTTTTATTTTTATCTTGCTTTTAAGACGCCCTAGTCCTGTTTTTCCGAGCCTTCAATATGATACTCAGGGGTTTCCTCTTTCTTGGCTGCCTTCTCTGTGATTACGCACTTTTTCAGGCCTTCCATTGACGGAACCTCGTACATTATGTCAAGCATGAAGTCTTCGATTATGCTTCTGAGAGCTCTTGCGCCTGTTTTTCTCTTATATGCTTCCTCTGCGACATATTTTAGTGCTTCAGGAGCAAATTCAAGATCGACCCCTTCAAACGAGAACATCTTTTGATACTGCTTAACAATGGCGTTTTTCGGCTCGGTGAGAACCTTTGAAAGCATCTCTTCGCTTAATGGCTGAAGAGGAACCATTACCGGAAGCCTTCCTATCAATTCGGGGATGAGCCCGAATTTAAGGAGATCCTCTGGCATTGCTTTTGATATGAGATCCTCTTCTTCCTTCTGCTTCTGGGTCTTTATTTCCGCCCTGAAGCCCATTGACTTTTCCTTGATTCTCTCTTCGACGATTTTTTCAATGCCTTCAAAGGCTCCGCCGCATATGAAGAGTATGTTGGTTGTGTCAATATGGAGGAATTCCTGCTGAGGATGCTTTCTTCCTCCCTGCGGGGGAACATTGGCAACTGTTCCCTCAAGCATCTTTAGAAGAGCCTGCTGGACTCCTTCGCCTGAAACGTCCCTTGTTATTGACGTGTTCTCGCTTTTGCGGGATATTTTGTCTATTTCGTCAACATATATTATGCCATGCTCGGCCTTCTTTATGTTGCCGTCGGCGCTCTGTATAAGCTTCAGGAGTATGTTTTCTACATCCTCTCCGACATATCCGGCTTCCGTAAGCGATGTCGCATCCGCTATAGCTATCGGAACGTCGAGTATTTTTGCCAGAGTCTGCGCAAGATATGTCTTGCCGCTTCCTGTCGGGCCAATAAGCAGGACATTGCTTTTCTGAAGCTCCACGTCCGCGCTTTTTACCGCTTCCGCGGTCATTGGTGAGCGCTTCAGGGATTTAGCATTGCTTTTGATGTATTCAATTCTCTTGTAATGGTTGTATACCGCTACTGCGAGAGCTTTTTTTGCCCTGTCCTGTCCTATTATGAATTCGTCAAGGATAGCATTTATTTCTGACGGCTTAAGAAGCCCGTCCTTTTTCTGCTTCTCGTCTTTTGCTCCTTTGTTTTTGAGCTCGTCCGAGATAATCCCGTTGCAGATATCCACGCAGTCGCTGCATATGTGAACTCCATGCCCTGATATTATCTTAGCAACCTGCTGACGGTTTTTTCCGCAGAATGAGCATTTCTCGAATCCGTCGTCTCCGAAAAGATTCACGTTTAAACTCCTGTTATCTCGATTCTTTTGTAATGACCTTGTCTATAAGGCCGTACTCAACGGCTTCCTTTGCAGACATATAGTAGTCTCTCTCAGTGTCTTTTACGACCTTTTTGAGAGGCTGCCCTGTGTGATGGGCGATAATGTCGTTGAGGGTAGCCTTTGTCTTGAGTATTTCCCTTGCATGTATGTCCACGTCGGTTGCCTGTCCGCCGATTCCCTTTATCCAAGGCTGATGGATCATTATGCGGGAGTTGGGGAGGGAGAATCTCTTTCCGTGGGCTCCTGCGCAGAGAAGAAGCGCGGCGGCGCTTGCGGCCATGCCGAGGCATATCGTGGAGACGTCAGGCTTTATGAGCTGTATGCAGTCATAAATTGCCATTCCGGCTGTTACGGAACCGCCGGGGCTGTTTATATAGAGATCGATGTCCTTGTCCGGATCTTCCTGCTCGAGGAAGAGGAGCTGGGCAATTATAAGGTTTGCCATCTGATCTTCGATTTCGTCTCCGAGGAATATGATTCTGTTCTTTAGAAGCCTTGAATATATATCGTAGGATCTCTCTCCTCTTGATGTCTGTTCAACGACTATCGGAACAAGCTGCATTCTCATGTCAGGTGTCAATGTATTTTCCCTCCGTTATATGTATTAGGGGTCTTATTCCGCCTTGGCTTCCTCTGCCTTGGCTTCCTCTGCCTTGGCTTCTTCTGCCTTGGCTTCTTCATGTTCATGATCGTGCTTATGATCATGTGCCTTGGGCTCTACATAGGTGATTACTGCGTTGTCGATTACGAAGTCGAGAGCCTTCTCCACTACTATTGCGTTTTCAACCTTGGCTATTCTGCCGCTCTTTACGAGCTCGCTCTTTGTCTTTCTGAGCTGCTTGGCATCGCCTATGAGTTCTATGAGCTTCTGGTCTACTTCTTCCTCGGTTACCTTGAGGCCTTCTTTTGCGGCTATGGCGTTGAGGATTACGTTTACTGCGGCATACTTCTCGGCTTCTGCGCGTCTTGTTTCCGCAAGCTTGTTGATTGTTTCCTGATCCATATTCTTGAAGATGTCAACTCCCTGTCTGATATAGCTCTCAGCCATCTTCTGGAGTATGAGGTTGATCTCTTCTACTATGAGGGTTTCGGGAAGCTCGGGCTTTATTGTCTCGCTGAGGAGCTCGCCGGCAGCGTTCTTTGCGTTTGCGCGCTTGCGTGCTTCAGCGTTCTCGGCCATTCTCTTCTCTATGTCCTTGCGCATCTCTTCATAGGTTTCATGCTCGGAAACTTCTTTTGCGAAATCGTCATTGAGCTCAGGAAGGTTCTTGACGGTTATGTCATGAAGGTTGAACTCAAATTTTGCATGCTTGCCCTTGAGAACTGAAGGATAGTCTTCGGGGAACTGGATTTCGAAGGTTCTCTTCTCGTCTCTCTTTGCTCCGAGTACGTTCTGTACGAATCCGGGAACATAGTTCTCTTCCTTTACGTACATTATGTAATTTGAGACGCTGCCTTCGGGAACTTTCTTTCCGTTTACGAAGCAGTCAAAATCTACGAGGGCGTAGTCGCCGATTACGAGGCCTCTGTCCTCTTCAATCGGTTTGTGGATTGCTGCCTGTTCTCTGAGGAACTCGATTGCCTTTTCAACAGCGGCTTCCTGTACGTCAGGTTCTTTTTCCACTTCGATGGCAATGCCCTTGTATGCTGATTCTTCAAGAGAGAGCTCGGGATATACGTCAAGCTTTGCCTTGTATGAGAATTCCTTCTCGAGATCTGCGGTTACTATTTCCACATCGGGCTTGCCGATTGCCTTTATGCCTGATTCTCTGATTGCTTCGGGAAGGCTGATGTTGATGAGCTCTTCCATTGTCTGAGCCTTTACATAGGGGGTATTGAGCTGCTTCTCTGCGAGATGCTTGGGAGCTTTGCCCTTTCTGAATCCGGGAACTGTAACCTGCTTTACGGCAAGGTTCTTGATTTCTCCGTATACCTTGTCAATTTCAGCTTTTCCGACTGTTACTGTAAGAGTGCGGGAGCTTTTTTCGTTTGTTGTAAGATCGACTTTTTTCTCCATTGTCAATATGCCTTTCATAACCGTGTCTTTTATTATTGCCGGCAATTTTTCCTGACATTCAGAAAAAATTGCATTTGGATGCCTTTTGACATGTCATATTATTATAAATCAAAAGAAAATGTAATGCAAGGGTTTTTTGCCGTTTTTGATAATTTTAGGATATGTTGCCTATGGTCAGTGAACGGGATGTAATGTATTCAAACTATAAAACAATATATTTATAAGATCAGCTGTCATTCTCGTCGGCAAAAATGAAAATTTTCGATTTAGCGGCAAAAAAAAATCCGGACTGTTTTAATCCGGATTTTTTTTTGAGAGCGGAAGAGGGGATTCGAACCCCCGACCCCCGCCTTGGCAAGGCGATGCTCTAGCCGCTGAGCTACTTCCGCATAAAATGGGCCATGAGGGTCTCGAACCCGCGACACCCTGATTAAGAGTCAGGTGCTCTACCAACTGAGCTAATGGCCCGTATTTAGTTTTATAGGCAAGAAGTGACTTGCACCCCCACGACCTAAGTCACAAGATCCTAAGTCTTGCGCGTCTGCCAGTTCCGCCACTTGCCCGTCTGACAGCAACCGTGCATTGAATTAAAAGAGCGGGAGAGGGGATTCGAACCCCCGACCCCCGCCTTGGCAAGGCGATGCTCTAGCCGC
>JAKSUM010000112.1 GCA_024409025.1 bacterium
CAGAGTACTTATGGAGACCTGTGTCTATGCCGAAACAAGCCGTAACAGAATCGATATTCCCAAGTGGACGGAGGATCTTGACGGACTCGGATATCTTGAGGGAAAGACAATGGACTACATAGCCTCAACCGCCCTAAAGGCAACCGAGGAGGCGCATAAGGACGGAGGAGTCCCCAATATGAGATTTACCGTTCCGGAGATGAACGCATACTATCTCGGCTACATGTTCTATACCTTTGAATACGCATGCGGCATAAGCGGATATATGCTTGGAGTAAATCCCTTCAACCAGCCCGGAGTCGAAGCCTACAAGAAGAATATGTTCAGGCTGATGGGAAAGCCTGTCAAAAAATAAGGAGGATTTGCCATGAAAAATATTATTATTATCATCATGATGCTCGCATTTCTGATTCCTCAGGCGGCTTTTGCCAACTGGGACTACAGGGTCGACCGCTATATGCACAGGGACGATCCGGGACTTCGCAACAGAGCCCATTACGGAAGGACATACGTTAAATCGTTTGACGCAACAGTAAAAAGCATAAACACCTTTGTAGAATGGGACAGGCACATAATAGTCGTTGATGATGAAGGGAAGGAAATCAAGGTCAGGCTTGACAGAATGACAGACTATACCCCTTCGTGGACGGCAGTCAAGGTCGGAAGCAGAATCAATATCAAGATGGACGCTGAAGGATATGCGTCATTTATAGAAATTAAGAGATAGTGGAAAAAGCCGCCGCAGAATGGAAAGCGACGGCTTTTATAAAAAAAACGCCTTAAGGCTTAAACAGTCTTAAGGCGTTTTTGAATGCCGGGGGACAGAATTGAACTGTCGACACCATGATTTTCAGTCATGTGCTCTGCCAACTGAGCTACCCCGGCAAAAAAGACAAAAAAAATGGCGAGGACGACGAGATTTGAACTCGCGATCTTCGGCGTGACAGGCCGACGCGTTAAACCGCTACGCTACGCCCTCGCGTTGAAAACTTTGGCAATGGGCGAAACAGGATTTGAACCTGTGACCCCCTACATGTGAAGCAGGTGCTCTGCCGCTGAGCCATTCGCCCTTCTATGAAGGTCTTTCGCTTCAACATTCGCTATTATAACGGCAATAAGGAATTTTGTCAAGTGTTTTTTAAAAAAAACTTATTTTTTTTATCAGCCTGCGATGTAATCGACAATACCGGCTTCAAGAGCCTCTCCTGATGTTATCGTCCTTGCTTCAAACAGCTCGCCCTTCAGGCTTTTTGAGCCCTTGGAGGTAAGTTTTCCGAAAAGCTCCTCAATTTTATTTTTCGTCTTCAGTATGGCCATTCCGGCTTCCATCATGCCCTCATCGCTTGAGGTCTTCTCGGAATCCTTTATCCAGAGAGGCTGGAACATGGTTATGCGGGATTTCTTCAGGCAGACCCTTTTTGTACCTGCGGCAAGCAGAAGCATTGCGCCGCATCCTGCCATATCAAGGCACATTGTAGTAAACATCATTCCGTTTTTTGACATGGCGTCCATCTTGGCTATTATGCTCAAGAACGCATCGGCAGACCCCCCTGGGGAATTTATGTATATGTCGGCATGCTTTTTTGACTCGGCAACCTTGTCAATAACCTGCTCAATTTCATAACCTATTTCCTCGGATATAATGCCGTCAATAAGTATAATTCCCGAACCTGCAAGATTCTTGTGCATTACTTTCAGGCGTTCAAAAACTTTTTCATCCATTCTTTTCAACCCTTCTTAAAAGCGCATATTCGCCATATGACTCATCAAGCATTACAGTATGGCAGCTGTGAACCGTCTCCCTCAAAGCCCCGTCACCGCACGGGATCGGATTTGGCATCACAATGTCCCTTCTGTTTCCGTCGGGCGTTATCATCTCAAGGGTCTCGCCGGCATATATGTTCGCCTTTGCGGTAAACTCCCTCAGAGCGTTCCTGACTGATGCTGTCCCGCATGCGACAAACTCCGATCCTGCGGAGTATTTGCCCATATCAGTGCTGTAGTCGTCCGGTCCTGTCTTTCCGTCAGGCATGAAGCCTTCGGAATAGCGCCTGTTCGGCACTCTGGAAATAAGCTCGGAAGCCTCCTCCTCCGGGATATCCTCTCCGTCAATAAGCCTTCTGTAAAGGGAAATGACAGAAGCAAGATAATGTATGTTCTTCATCCTGCCTTCTATCTTCAGGGAAGAAACTCCGGCATCTATGAGCTTCGGCACATATCTGAAAAGGGCAAGATCCCTTGAATTGAAAAGATACAGGCCCCTCTCGTCCTCAAAGACAGGCATATATTCTCCAGGCCTTTTCTCTTCGCAGAGTGAATACTGCCAGCGGCAGCTCTGGGCGCACTTTCCTCCGTTAGCCCCTCTTCCTGCAAGATAGTCGCTTATTGCGCATCGTCCGGAGTAGGAAAAGCAGACAGAGCCATGGATAAAAACCTCTGTCTCGATCCTGCCCTTTGTCTCCTCGGCAATCCGCTTTATTTCGCTGAAGGAAAGCTCTCTTGCCAGATTGACTCTGGATGCGCCCAGTCCTGCATAAAACAGCGCCGTCTGAGAGCTTACCGTATTTGCCTGCGTGCTTACATGCATCTCAATCTTGGGGAAATGCTTTATAAGAAGGGATATTACTCCCGGATCTGCTGATATAAATGCGTCAACACCAATCTCGGAAAGAATTCCTGCCGTTTCAAGAACCTTTCCGTATTCAAAGCTCCTAGGATATATGTTTAAGGCTGCATATCCCTTTTTCCCCTGCGAATGGAGAAGCTTAAGACCTTCCTCGGCTTCCTCAGGAGTAAAATTTCCGGCAAAGCTTCTCAGGGAGAAGTCCTTCATTCCAAAATAAACGGCATCAGCGCCATAAGCGGCGGCCCATCTAAGCTTTTCAGGAGAGCCTGCCGGCGCAAGAAGTTCAGTCATAAATCTTATCCTCTTTTATATTCTATTCATGCAGCTTTACATTAGTCTGTATTATGCTGCCGTCACTCGTCTCATATGTATAATCAGGAAATGCGTCAACCTCAATCTGCCTGCCGGTAAACGGGCTGGTGACGGTTTTTACCTCACGCAGCTGCTGTGACCTCATATGGTTAATCCTGTCATTGGCTTCGGACACGCTCTGATTAAGCGCACGCATATCCTCCGCCTGCTGATTTGACATGTCGATGAATTTCTCGGTTATCCTCTGCGATCTCTCCATATTACTGTTGGTGGCATCGGTAATAAATGCGCTGCATACCTGAAGCCATCCCTGATTTATGCGTATCGAGGCCCTGAAGCCTTCGAGCTCCTTTTTCAGCTCCTCCCTGCCTTTTTTTCCCATAATGGAAAAGACATAAGCGGTGTAGTATGAGGTCTTTCCTCCATAAGAATGGCCAGGAATATTTATCTCAGGCATATTTACAGCCGGACCTCTTAAAACAGGAACCCTGCAGAGGGCAAAAGTCTCCATCCCGTCCTTTTCCAGACGAAGATAAGTCTCCGCTCCCAAGCATTCTCCCTTGTCACTCACAGGCATTCCGAGCTTTGACATCTCATCAGCCCTCTTAAGATTCTCTTTTTCGAATTCCGAAACATCCATATCCCTGTCATCAGCTATGGAAACCTTGAATCCATCCTTTTCAAACTGCCCGATTATATTGGAGATAATCTGCCTCGGAACAATTTTTTTATTTCCCATAGGCATTTCCGATGTTATCGTCACTCCCTCACTTTTATCCGGCGACTCTGCCCTGAACTGGTACATGACAGACGGATTTTCGGCATTCCATACCGTATCGGCTTTAGGATTCCAATCCTTTGGAATATCCATTGTCCCGAACGCAAGTCCTATTCTGTCATCCATATAGACGGTTCTGACATATCCGTTTTTCTTTTCCGCGCCACAGGATAATGATATTCCCGAAGCTCCACCATTTCCGGCTGCTTCCTTTTGTGAAGCTACGGATTGCGGAGCCGGTTTTTCGGGAGTTTTTCCATTATTGCCGTCAATGCATCCGGCAGAAAAAAGAATCAATGCAGACATAAGGGCTGCGGCTGTTTTATTCATAAGGCCTCCGGAGATTTTTGTTTAACAAAAGATTTTTATCGAAGAAGCCGTTTTCCTGCTTTTATCCCTCTATTTTCAACCAGCAAAAGGAAACAGCCTCGTTTTCGGAAAAAATAAATATGCCTGCAATGCCATGCTCAAAACATCGGCATAGCATCGAAAGGAAGACAATGAAGAAAAACATACTTATAATAAATCCATGGATATATGACTTCAAGGGCTTTGACGAATGGAGCAAGCCTCTCGGGCTGCTATACATAGCCTCAATTCTCCGAAATGAGGGATACAACGTCTCCCTGATAAACTGCCTGTCGAGAAATCATCCCTCAGCAGATCCGTCCTATAATGAGTCGGAAGAAAAATACGGATGCGGAAAATTTCCTTCAGAAGAAATTGAGAAGCCTGCAATATTCAAAACCGTAAAGAGAAAATATAAAAGATACGGCATAAGCGAAAGCGCTTTTCTTGAAGATCTGGACAATGCTCCGGAGCCTGATGCCATAATAGTCGGCTCCCTTATAACCTTCTGGTATAAAGGTCCGTTCAGGGCTATAGAGCTTGCAAGGCAGAGATTTCCAAAAATTCCGATCATATTGGGGGGAATCTATGCCACGCTATGTCATGAGCATGCAAAAAAACACAGCGGAGCTGATTTTGTCATAAAAGGACATGATATGGAAACGCTGATTGCCATACTTTCAGGGATCACCGGAAACGAAATAAAGAGGCATATATACGGATTCGGCGATTATCCGGCTCCAGCCTATAATCTCCTTGAAAGGCCGTCTTCAGTGCCGATACTCACATCCATGGGATGCCCGTTCAGATGCTCATATTGCGCATCGTCAATCCTTAACGGAAAATTCTTTTCAAAAGATCCGGCAAAGCTCGCAGAGGAGCTTTTTCCACAGCTTTCCATGCTAAATATCAAGGATATCGCATTCTATGATGACGCGCTCCTTGTAAACTATGAAAAACATACAGGGGCTTTCGTTTCAAGGCTTAAAGATCTGGGCCTGTCTCCAAGATATCATACCCCTAATGCAATGCATGCAAGATATATAACGGAAGATACGGCCATAAGCATGAAAAACCACGGGTTTAAGAGCCTCAGGATAGGATTCGAATTTATAGATGAGGATATGCAGAAAAAAACCGGAGGCAAGACCGATTCTTCACATCTTGCCAATGCAGCAGAAAACCTGTACAAGGCAGGCTTTGAAAAAAAGGACATAAAGGCTTATATACTGAT
>JAKSUM010000113.1 GCA_024409025.1 bacterium
GTATCCTCTGATTTCCACCAGCTCTCAAAGTCCTCGCCGTTCTTTGAACACCAGTTTTTCGTGGATGCCATATATCCTATGGGGGCGTCGACCCATACGTAGAAGTATTTGTTGTCGCTTCCGGGAATCTTGAAGCCGAAATATGGCTCATCTCTTGAAATGTCCCAGTCCTTGAGCCCTTCCTTGAACCAGTCGCTGAGCTTTTTGAGTATTTCCGACTGTACATGCTCGCCCTTGAACCACTCTTCAAGCCTTTCTTTGAAGTCACCTAATTTAAAGAAGTAATGGGTTGTCTTTTTAACTTCTGGCTTTTCTCCGCATACGGAGCAGTAGGGGTTCACAAGCTCTGAGGGATCGTAGGTGATTCCGCACTTTTCGCATGAATCGCCATACTGGTCCTCAGCTCCGCATTTTGGGCAGGTTCCCTTGATGAATCTGTCAGGAAGGAACATGTGGTCCTTTTCGCAGTACATCTGTGATATTTCCCGTTCCGCTATATGGCCGTTGTCCTTCATTGAAAGGAAGATTTTTTCGCTCAGCTCCTTATTTTCTTCGGAGTGGGTCGAGTAATAGTTGTCAAAGTTGACAAGGAATTTGCCGAAATCCTCGATTCTCTGCTCGTGAATAGCCGATATATATTCCTCAGGAGATTTGCCGGCTTTGCCTGCGCTTATCATGATTGGCGTTCCATGAGTATCGTCCGCACACATGTAGCGGCAGTTGTCGCCTTTCATTTTCTTGTTTCTTACCCATACGTCGGTCTGTATGTACTCCACGAGATGTCCAAGATGGAGTGAGCCGTTCGCATAGGGAAGAGCTGATGTTACAAGTATTTTTCTGTTGCCCATTTTATTATTCCTGATTCTACTATAATAATATGAATTTGTATGGATTTTATTCACCGCTTTTTATTTAAATCCCTGTTTCAGGGTATTTTATATAATAAGGAAGATTTTTTTTGTATTTTTTAAAAAAAGGCTTGCTTTTTTAAAAAATATATGCTATTATTATTGAAGCTTAAACGAGAACGCACGGAGAGATGGCCGAGAGGCTGAAGGCGGGCGCCTGCTAAGTGTCTATAGTGTGCTTGAAACGCTATCCTGGGTTCGAATCCCAGTCTCTCCGCTCTCGAAACAGCAAGCCGGATGCGCCTGTAGCTTAATTGGATAGAGCAATAGACTACGGATCTATAGGTTGAAGGTTCGACTCCTTTCAGGCGTGTTTACCGGAAAAATGTAATTCAGGAAAGCTTGGCTATCCTGAATTTTTGTATATTATCCCTTTCTTCTGCGCCCGTAGCCCAATTGGATAGAGCGTCGGCCTCCGGAGCCGAAGGTTAGAGGTTCGAGCCCTCCCGGGCGTGCTTAAAACAGCCTTGGATTTTTTTGATTCTTATTTTATGAGACTGGCTTTGAACCTTGCCCGTCAGGCTTCCGATAAAGGAGAGGTTCCCGTTGGCGCCGTTGTTGCAAGGGGAGGGGTTCTTCTGGCTTCCGGATATAATACGAGGGAGGCTTTAAGGGATCCTTTAGGGCATGCAGAGATAAATGCCCTGCGTGGGGCATCTTCCCTGACCGGATACAAAAGGCTTTTCGGTTGTTCAATATATGTGACGCTTGAGCCTTGTCCCATGTGTGCGGGGGCGATTCTTGAGGCAGGAATATCAAGGATTGTTTTTGGGGCTTATGACGAAAAGGCAGGAGCCTGCGGAACATTTATGAATGTTGCCGATTATCCTGGCTATTCTAAAAGAGCCGAGATAAAGGGCGGCGTTATGGAAAAGGAATGCAGAATGCTTCTGCAGGACTTTTTTAAAAAATTAAGGGAAAAACGGAGAGATGGCTGAGTCCGGTTGAAGGCACTCGACTCGAAATCGAGCAAGGTCGGAAGATCTTCGGGGGTTCGAATCCCTCTCTCTCCGCCATAAGGTTTATAAGGCATCTGCTTGTAGCGGATGCTTTTTTGTTTCACTGCATTTTGAAAGGAAGTTTGTTTATGTTTATTACTGACGATATTAAATACATAGGCGTAAATGATCATGAGATAGATCTTTTTGAGGGTCAGTATATTGTCCCTAACGGCATGGCTTATAATTCATATATTATAATTGACGGGAAGACTGCCGTAATGGACAGCGTTGACAGGCGTTTCGCAGCCGAATGGATAGGAAACATTAAGAGCGTGCTTGGGGAAAGAAAACCTGATTACCTTATCGTCCAGCATATGGAGCCGGATCATTCTGCGGGCATAAGCATGTTTATGAGTGAATTTCCTGAGGCGTCCATTGTCTCATCCCTGCAGGCATTCCAGATGATGAACAATTTCTTCGGAACCTCTTTTGAAAACCGCAGAATCATAGTAAGCGGAGGAAGCTCGCTTTCGCTCGGTAAGCATGGGCTTTCGTTCGTCGGAGCCCCGATGGTGCATTGGCCTGAAGTCATTGTCACGTATGACGCATTCTCTAAGACGCTTTTTTCTGCCGACGGCTTCGGAAAGTTCGGAGCTCTTGATGCTGAAGAGGAGTGGGATTGCGAGGCAAGAAGATACTATATCGGAATAGTCGGGAAGTACGGCCCTCAGGTGCAGTCGCTCCTGAAAAAGGCGTCTGCTCTGGATATTTCAAGGATTTGTCCGTTGCATGGTCCCGTTCTTTCGGAAAATCTTGGACACTATATTGAGCTTTATGACACATGGTCATCCTATAGGCCTGAAAGTAAGGGCGCCGTTATTGCCTATACTTCTGTCTACGGACATACGAAGGAGGCCGCCGAGCTGCTTGGCGCAAGGCTTGAGGAGGCGGGAGTTAAGGTTTCCATGCATGATCTGGCAAGGACGGATATGGCAGAGGCTGTTGAGGATGCCTTCAGATATGATACTGTTGTTTTTGCCACGACGACATACAATATGGGAATATTCCCGTTTATGAGCTCTTTTATTAATCATCTTACCGAGAGGGGCTTTAAAAACAGAAGAATAGCCATGATTGAGAACGGAAGCTGGGCTCCTGTCGCAATAAAGATTATGAAGCAGATGCTTGAGGGCTGCAAAGGCCTGTCGTTTGCAGAAAATAATGTTACCCTAAAATCAGCTCTTAATGAGGATTCAAGGAATATGATAGGGCTGCTTGCCGAAGAGCTTTCCAAATAGCCGTTTTTATGCGTCCTGTGGATGGTTTTGAAAAAAAACTTGACACAGGATGCATAAAGTGATATAATCCTTATGTTTTCGGAAGAAAATGTGGGGTAGTAGTTCAGCGGTAGAACGTCGGTCTCCAAAACCGAATGCCATGGGTTCAAATCCTGTCTGCCCCGTAGAAACAAGCCTTCAGAATTATCTGAAGGCTTTTTCTTTTTTTGCAAGGATTTGCCCCATGAAGAAAAGAAAACTAAATCATTATAATTTTTGAGGAGTGCCATGGAAAATCCCGGATATGATGATACACTTAAAACAGTCGTAGAGGACGGAGTTGTCGTCTGCCTTACCGCTTATGAGAAGCTGAATACCGACATATACCTTCTTCTTCAGCACCTCAGATGCCTCGTGGAGGATACAAGGGATCATGAGGAGTATGACGATCTCAATAATGCGCTTTATTCCTTCTATTCCTCGATAAGCGCTTCCAGAAAGTGCCTTCTTGAAGTGGGAGGCCCTGTAAAGAAGCTTGCAAAGTGGATTGAGGACAGGATGCCTGAGGATGATGAGGACGACGAGGACGACGAGTGAAGGACTATCGCAGCGCTTAAAAGAATTTAAGCGATAGAGACGAAAAAGAAAAAATAATTTTAAAGAAGAGGATTAGCGGATGATTGATCTGGTGAAAAATTACTCGGTCATGGCTAGAAGGCTGAAAAAGAGCGTTATAAGAGAGCTCCTTTCGCTTACTAACAGGCCCGGATTGATTTCTTTTGCTGGAGGACTTCCTTCAAAAGAGCTTTTTCCTGCTGAAGAGATAAAGGAAATAACTGAAAAAATAATAAAGGATTCGCCAGGAGCGGCATTCCAGTACGGCTCTACCGAGGGATATCCGCCACTTAAAGAGGAGATAGTAAGGCTTATGAACGGCAGGGGCTATGACGTAAGACCTGAAAACATACTGATAACCTCAGCCTCCCAGCAGAGCATAGATATGACAATGAAGCTTTTCATTGATGCAAGCGATCCTGTATTTGTTGAACAGCCGAGCTACCCTGGAGGAATAAATTCAATGGCCGCCTGCGGAGCCAGATTCGTTGGTATTCCTGCCGATGACGACGGCATAAATACGGATATTCTTGAAGAAAAGCTGAAGTACATGGTCAAGGAAGGCGAGCATTACAAGCTTATATACACCATTCCTGATTTTCAGAACCCTTCAGGAGTCACGCTTTCGGCAGAGAGAAGGCACAGACTCATAGAGCTTTCAAAAATATACAATTTTATAATTGTTGAGGATACGCCTTACAGGGATTTAAGATTTGAAGGCAATGCCCCGTCGCCGCTGTTCCAGATGACCGAGCCCGGGAATGTCATCTCTCTTCATACATTCTCAAAGGTATTTGTTCCGGGCTTCAGGCTTGGATGGATATGCGCCCATCCGGATATCATAAGGAAGCTTGCTATAATGAAGCAGTCGACGGATCTCTGTTCATCGTCATTTACGCAGGCCATAACGGCAGAGTACCTGAGAAGGGATCTTCTTGACGAGCATGTCAAGGTTATAATTCCGGCCTACAGGAAAAAGAGGGATTGCATGATAAGCGCTCTTGAGGAATTCATGCCTGAAGGCGTCTCATGGACGCATCCTGAAGGAGGACTGTTCCTGTGGGTAAGGCTTCCTGAGTATATGGATTCGGAGAAGCTGTTCTATGAGGCAATTAACAGGAATGTCGCATATGTAATCGGATCCGCATTCAGTCCGGATGGAGCATGCAGAAACAATATGAGGCTTAACTTCTCATATCCGACAGAGGAGCAGATCCGTGAGGGAATCAGCAGGCTTGCCGATCTCATAAAGAGCCATATAGGCAGATAAGGCAGATACGCTGATGGGCTAAATGCCGATAAGCGTATAAGAATACCGATGGACAGTCGGAAATCTACGCTCATGGAGAAAGTGTAAGCCGGTACTGTTCTTAGCAGCAGGTACGCTGTTTTCGTTGAAGTGGGAATCCCATAGCTCAAGCTATGGGGATTGTCAAAGGCAGATAACCAAGCAAAAGCATGAAAAACGGCAGCATGCCGTTTTC
>JAKSUM010000114.1 GCA_024409025.1 bacterium
TCAAGACCTAATATCTTATCTATCTCGTCGCCCTTGGCTGTTGCCATTATTATTGGCGTTTTGGTTTCTTTCCTTATTATCCTGCATACTTCCAGGCCTCCCTGGCCGGGAAGCATTATGTCGAGTATTATGAGATCGGGTCTTTCCTGTCTTGCAGTGTTTATCGCCTCTATCCCGTCATATGCGCATACGACGTCATAGCCTTCTTTTTCAAGATTATATTTAAGCAGCTCGACGATGTTCTTTTCATCGTCTATAACAAGGATTTTCTGTCTCTTCTTTCTTTATTTCAGGATCCGCCGGAAAGCTTTACAGCGGTTCCATGTGTATTCAGGTTCTGAGAACTATTGCAGCCCCCATTCTGCCTGTTATCTTATTGTCTCGCCTGTAGGAATAAAACAAATCCTCCCTGCAGAATGTGCATAGGTTGGCGGCCGATATGCTTTCTTGCTTGATTCCTGCAGATATCAGCTGAATTTCGTTTATTTTCCACAAATTTGCTTTATACTTATCCTTATTTATTTTAGATATGGATTCTTTTAATTCCTTCCTGTGCTGTTCGCTATATTCTCTTGAAAAGCTTTCAAAGAATATCTCTGCGGCATCCTCTCCGATTTCAAAGCAGCATGGCCCTATTGATGGAGCTATGACTGCCGTGCAGTCCTTTGGATTTGTTCCGAATTCCTTCCGCATTGCATTGACTGTCTTTAGTGCTATGGAAGCCGCTGTGCCTCTCCATCCTGCATGTGCAAGCCCTATTGCCTTTTTAGCCCTGTCAACTATATATACTCCTGCACAGTCGGCATAAAATATTACAAGAGGTAGTCCCGGAACATTTGTTATTGCCGCATCGGCCTCCGGAACTTCTCCTTCGGGAGCCAGCTCTTCAATTCGTAGTACCTTGTCTCCATGTACGAGATTTAGCGTTTCTCTCGGATTGATTTTGAATGCTTCTTTTAGGAGTCTCCTGTTTTCCATTATGTTCTGAAGCTCGTCCTTCGTGGTTATACCGGGGTTCATGGAAGCGTATGCCCCTGAGCTGACTCCTCCTATTCGTGTTGTGTACCAGTGATCTACGAGGCCTGTCTCGTCAAGCTCTTTGAATTTTATTGCTGTTATTCCGTTCTTTTCTGTAAAATATATTCCCATTTTATGACCTAAAAAAAAGGAGATGAAATTTTCATCTCCTTTTCGTGCTATTTATTTTATATTGCTTTTTCTCTGCGTATTAGAAAAGGCCGCCGAGGAATCCGAGTCCGATTCCGAGTCCAGAATTGCCGAAGAGTCCGGATCCGTTAATGATTCCTGAAGCTACTGAAAGTACGTTGTTTCCCGTGTTGAGGGCTGAACCGAAGAAGGAGGAATGGTCTCCCATCATTGTGCTTGCAAGATTTCCTATGCTGCTGAATGATGTCGAGAAATTATTCCTTATGCTGTTGCCGTTTGCGAGAATGTTGTTGAATGCGTTTGCCTGATTTGTTCTGGCTCCGATCATTGCATTCTCGGATCTTCTCTCTACAACGAGATTAAGACCTTCATTTACCTTTGCTGTAAGAACAGATATCTGCTCCTTGACTTTGCCGAGCTGTCCGTCAACCTGTCCGAGCTCTCCGTTGACCTTTTCAAGCTGGGAGTTGAGCTGTGTGAGCTGCTGGGCTACCTGCTGAAGCTGCTGCTGGTTCATGGCCTGCTGAGCCTCTGTCTGCTGGAGCTGCATCTGCTGCTGGCTGAGCATTGTCTTGTTTGCGGCTATCTGTGTCTGAAGAGCTGCTATCTGGGACTGTATGGCTGCCTGAGCTGCAGGCTCGAGAGCTGCTGCGGCTGCTGTCTGGAGACCTTCAAGCGTTACTTCCTGACCGGTTATTGTCTCATTGAGGGTCGCTATGCTTGTTGTCAGCTGCTCATGTCTCTGCTGGAGCTTTGTTGATTCCTGCTGAAGCTTTGCCTGCTGCTGATTCTGCTTGTTTATGTTGCTTGTTATATGAGACTTCTGGTGCTCTTTCTGGCTCTTTACTCCTTCGAGCTGCTGCTGTTCCTGCTTGAGGGCTTCGAGCTGCTCGGTGAGTGTGGCTATCTGGCTTTCAAGTCCGGGGATGGCCGTTCCGTATTCGCTCTGGAGGCTGTTAAGGCCTTCGAGGGTCTGGGTCAGCTGATTTATATCTGCAGCAAGGTTTCCGCTGAAGTTCATCTGTCCTGTCTGGAGGAAATTGTAGGCAGGAGAATTGATTGATGCTGATGACAGATCGTTGAAGGATATATTGGATATGGACTGGGCTGAAGAGAAGTCAAATGAATTAGATGACGTCTGTCCGCCGTATCTCTGCATGATGTTGTCAAGAAGGGATACGTTCTGTATGCCGGCGTGTCCGCCTGCACAGCAGTAGGGCTGGTTCATGAACTGTTCCATGTTGCCATAGCCCATGTTCATTCCCATGCTTCCGTACATGTTTATATTGCCGTAGCCCATGTTCATTCCCATGCTTCCGTACATGCTCATATCGCCATAGCCGGGCTGCATTCCGCCCATGCCCATATTGCCGTATACGAACATGTTTGTGCCCATTCCCATAAGGGAGCCTGAGCAGCAGCCTACCTGACCCATGTAAGCGCCGAATGCGCTGTTGAATGTTGACTGGTATTCATGGTTGCAGCACATGTTCTGGTGATGGCAGCAGCAGTCATGATAGCGGTTGTGATGTCCGTGATGACCGTGGATTCCATGTTCATGTCCATGGCAGCCGTAATCTTCATAAGAGAATTCGTCCGTATAGGAGAATGTCTGTTCTTCCTGAACAGCCGGAGTTGTTTCCTGCTTAGGAGCAGTTGTCTGTGCCGGTGCGGCTGTCTGTGCCGGAGCTGCAGTCTGGGCAGGGGCGGCAGTCGTCTGAGCGGGTACTGCTGGAAGTGCAGGAGGTGTAGGTACCGCCTGAGTCATAGAATTAAGATAGTTTCCGGAATTGTAATTTGTGGTGCTGTAGAAAGCTAAGCTATTGCTCATGTTATCACTCCTTGTTTTCTATCTTTGCGCTCTTTTGATAGAGATAAAAGATATTCTTATGTTAATTTTATCATGAAGAGCAGGTAAATTCAATAATGCAATTGTTAAAATATGTTAACATTTGCCATTATTTCTTTTAATAGAATAGGATTAAATATTCCGTATGTCTTTTTTAGCCTGCTTTGCTGTAAGGGAGTCCCTTTTGTCATACAGCTTTTTGCCTTTGGCAAGCGCTATCTCTATTTTGATTCTGCCGTTTGACAGGTATATTTTTGTCGGGATAAGAGAGTAGCCTTTTTCCTCTGTTTTGGAAAAGAGCTTGGCTATCTGCTGCTTATGGAGAAG
Source organism: bacterium (assembly GCA_024409025.1). Classification (GTDB taxonomy): domain Bacteria; phylum Vulcanimicrobiota; class CADAWZ01; order CADAWZ01; family CADAWZ01; genus JAKSUM01. The sequence goes on from JAKSUM010000114.1 coordinate 3,344, forward strand.
CAGCTTTCTGTTTCTCAAGGGATCATGGTTGAATATATTGCCTTCCTTATACGGCGATATATGTGCCTGACACAGCCATATTTCCCCGTTTTTTATCTTGGCATAGGAATCTCCGAGGTTTGCCCTGCAGTTCCTAAGGGATTTGACCTCTGTTCCTGTAAGGACCATTCCGGCTTCATATCTGTCCTCTATAAAATATTCATGCCATGCTTTTTTGTTCTGAATAAGTATTTTCTGGTCTCCCATAATCCTATCTCCTCAGCATGTGATTTCAAAGAATCCGTTTTTTCTGCATGCCAGAATTCCGGTGTCTGTCCATCCTTTTTTCAGGCATTCTGATGTCGCTGCGGGATTTCTGTAGAATCCTGAAAAAAGATTTCTTCCGCGCATTACAAGGCGTCCGTTTCTTCCTTCCGGAGCATCTTCGAGATTTGAGCCTGCTATTTTGGCTTTCATATTATAACCGGGTATCCCGAGACGTATTCCGTCACATGTAAGCTCTGTGCCTCTGAAAGCATTAAGTCCCGCTCTTTTTAGGGCATATGACGGTTTTATGCATTTTGCTTCCGGCGCTTTTGAAATGTCATCTGCATTTCTGATTATGAATTCGGAATGCTTTGTTGATTCCGGATCCAATGGAACTGATTTAGCTTTCCAAAAGCCATAGTCTCCGGATGCTATTGTTATTTTTTCTTTTTCAGGGCTTTTGCCCGTGCATACGGTGCCTCCTGCAATAAGGCATGGGAGGAAACAGGATGAAAATGAATCCTCTTTTGAAAAATCAAGGCTTGAGAATGACATGTCATCAGATGATATTTTTTTCCTTATCATTGATGACAGAGAATCGCATACGAGCATGGAATAAGGTATTATTCCGAATATGCCCTTTTCTTCCCTTATCATTATTGCCGGATCATGCTCATAGGTCTCTACCTCGGAAACGGGGGCGGCTCCTTCTTTATATCCGAGCTCATTAAATGAAGCCGGAAATATCCATCCTTTGCCGAATGATGCTTTTGATTTCATTGACAGGCATTCTTCTCTTGAGGCGTTGCCTCTGCTGAAAAATACGGCTCCTGTCGAGGCGCAGGCAAAGAAGAGAGCCGAATTGAAAAGCTCGTCATCCGAATCCGAAATTACTATGTCCGAGCGATTGATACTGTTTTGTCTGAAGAGAAAGTCTGCAAGGAATGACGACATTTTGAAGAATTCCAGATAGGATGTCTCTTCACCGGTGTCGCTGTTCTTAAACGCTGCTTTTGAAGGGCAGTCGTATGCTTTTTCTTCAGGCAGATTTTCTATAAACATTTTTTTATTTTCTTTTTTTGAGCTTTCTTTTTACTGAGGCAAGCCTGTCTTCGGCTTCCTTTGCTTTTTCCCAATATACGGAGGCTTCAGGAAATTCCATGAACCTTGTCCATAGTTCGAGTGCCGCATCAAGATCTCCGCATTCCTCTTCAAGTATTGCGCATTCATAGACAAAATCAAAATTATCCTTGTCGAGCTTTACTGCCTCCCTGTATTCGGCAAGCGCTTCGGGATATTTGCCGAGCTTTACGTATGTGTTGCCTGCATTGAAATAGGCTTCTGCATATTTGCTGTTTGCCGTGCGGGCCTTGAGGAAGAGATCTAACGCCTCTATAAGCTGTCCTCTTTCGCTGTAGCATACTCCGAGGACGCTCATTGCTTCAACAAAGTCTTCTTTCATTTCTATCGCTTTTTTATATTGGAGTATTCCGTCGTCCACGTCTCCTTTTGCATAACAGGCGCTTCCCAATATAAAGTATGCCCATGCTGAAGGCTCAAGATTTATTGCGTTCTACTGGATACACCATGGCACTTGATGGTTGGAGCAATATGCTTCATCCAAG
>JAKSUM010000115.1 GCA_024409025.1 bacterium
AATGAAGATGGAGACAGAGATAAAATCTCAGGTATCCGGAACGGTCACATCAATAAGCGCTCAGGCAGGCAATCAGGTTTCCGCAGGACAGACAATAATGAAAATAAAATAATCGGAGGGAAAATTGGATATAGCATCAAAATTCAGCGAGCTTAACCGCTCCACCGGTTATTTTAACCTCATCAAGCCTGCGCAAGAAGGCCTGAACGGATTTGAGCAGTTCCTTCATATGGGAGGAACGCTTATAATGTTTGCAGTATGCCTGCTGCTCATATATCTTGCCATAAAAAAGCAATATGAGCCTCTTCTTCTGCTTCCAATAGGATTCGGAGGCATACTTGCAAATATTCCGGTAATAGGCATTGCGGATCAGGCAACCAACGGATTTCTTTACCAGATCTACCATATGGGAATAGAATCAGGACTCTTCCCTCTTTTCATTTTCATGGGAATAGGAGCAATGACTGATTTTGCCCCGCTTATTGCAAATCCGAAAATGGCACTGCTTGGAGGAGCGGCTCAATTCGGCATATTCGGAGCTCTCCTCGGGGCGCTCCTTCTTAATCCATGGTTCCACTTTGACCTCCATCAGGCGGCTTCAATTGGAATAATAGGAGGAGCCGACGGTCCTACATCCATATTCGTGACCTCAAAGCTTGCGCCGGAGCTCTTAGGGGCAATAGCTGTCGCGGCATATTCATATATGGCTCTTGTACCGATAATACAGCCGCCGATCATGAAGCTTCTCACGACGGAAGCCGAAAGAAAGATTGAGATGAAGCAGCTCAGACCTGTCTCTAAAACGGAAAAAATCGTATTTCCGATAATAGTACTCGCCATGTGCGCTCTTCTTCTCCCAGACGCAACCCCCCTCATTGGGGCACTTACATTCGGAAACCTCGCAAAGGAAAGCGGAGTCGTCGACAGAATATCAAAAACACTCCAGAATGAGTTCACAAACATAGTAACGATACTTCTCGGACTGTCAGTAGGCTCGAAGCTGCAGTCTGATCATTTCCTTACAGTACAGACACTCGGAATTCTGATTCTCGGAGTATGCGCATTCGCAATAGCCACTGCATCAGGAGTAATATGCGCAAAGATAATGAATGCCTTCTCAAAGGTAAAAATCAACCCGCTCATAGGGGCAGCAGGAGTATCTGCAGTTCCCATGGCCGCCAGAGTCGTAAATAAAGTCGGTTTGGAGAGCAACCCCAACAACTACCTGCTCATGTATGCCATGGGACCAAATGTATCGGGAGTCATCGGTTCTGCAGTAGCAGCAGGAATACTTATTTCTCTATGTAAATAATAAAATAAAGAAATAACGTAAAAACAAAGAAAGGACAATAATAATGAGCACCATCGAGTATTTCAGAAACAAAGAAGAATTCAAGCCCACCATGTCCGCTGCCAGAGCGACAATAACGGCCGCATTCTTCGGAAACAATGTCGACCATGTAAAATCAGCTGCTGAGGCCTACAAGCTCGCTCTCAACAGCCCCGGAACAATAGAGCTTACGGGAATGCCCGTATATCAGCCTGAAAAGCTCGGTCTTCCCAAGGGCGCAAACCAGCTTCTTTTAAATGACGGTGCAACAGTCGGCCGCTGCGCAGCAGCAAGAAGAATCGTAGGCGAATCAAACTGCGATCTCAAGACCCTTCTTCCTGTCATCAGAGAAGCCGTCTACGGAACAAGAAACAAATTCATGTACAAGACTGAAGCGGTCATAGGCCTTGAGAACGATTTCATGATCAAAGCCCATCTTCTCATACCTGCAGGCCACGAGAACATCATGTATTCATGGCTTCTCAACTTCCAGTACATAAACGAAGAATATGCAAGAATGTACGAAGGCTCCAAGAAGATAGCCGAAGGCGACATATTCGTAATCTCCGATCCCGACTGGTCGCATCCGGATTTCCCCTACGGCCTCACATTCTTTGATCCCGAGCACAACTGTGCAGCAATTCTCGGAATGAGATACTTCGGCGAACACAAAAAAGGCACTCTGACCCTCGCATGGGGAGCAGCCGCAAGAAACGGATACGCATCATGCCACGGCGGAATGAAGCGCTACAACCTCGAAGGCGGAAAGTCATTCCAGGTAGCAGTATTCGGTCTTTCCGGATCTGGAAAGTCAACAATCACCCACGCAAAGCATGACAACAAGTATGACATCACAGTACTTCATGATGATGCTTTCATCATTAACGTTCATGACAAGTATTCAATCGCCCTTGAGCCAGCATACTTTGACAAGACAGCCGACTATCCTATGGGATGCGAAGACAACAAGTACATCGTCACCCAGCAGAATAACGGAGCAATCGAAGGCGAAGACGGCAAGATCTATGCGGTAACCGAAGACGTAAGAAACGGAAACGGAAGAGCCGTAAAGTCAAGACTGTGGTCACCTAACAGGGTTGACAGAATCGACGAGCCTATCAATGCGATATTCTGGCTTATGAAGGATCCTACCCTTCCGCCGGTAGTCAAGCTTTCAGGAGCAGCTCTCGGAAGCGCCATGGGCGCAACTCTCGCAACAAAGCGCACATCTGCTGAAAGGCTTGCCTGCGGAGTAGATCCCAACGCCCTCGTGGTAGAGCCCTATGCAAACCCCTTCAGAGTATATCCTCTCGCAGTAGACTATGAACGCTTCAAATTCCTTATTGAAGACGGCGTAGACTGCTACATCCTCAACACCGGCGAATTCATGGGCAAAAAGGTCGGCAAGAATGATACTCTCGGCATAATCGAAGCCATCGTTGAGGGCAAGGCAAAATTCGAAAAATGGGGCAATCTCACCGACATACAGATCATGAACCTCGAAGGATTCGAAGCGTCATTTGACAACGCAGAATACGCTGCAGAATTCAAGAAACGTATGCAGGACAGAATAGCCTTCATAGAATCAAGAGAGACAGAAAAAGGCGGCAAGGACAAGCTCCCCGCCGACGCTCTCGAAGCTCTCAAGAAGGTAATCGATCAGATCAAATAAAACATACGGCTGCAAGCAGCTGGCAGAAAAGCCCCGCCAGAACTGGCGGGGCTTTTTTCAAGATACAGGCAGGAGATAACATGGCACAGAAAGCAAAAAAATGCATATGCTGCGGAGAATCCCTGAAAAAGGACTGGATAGCCCTAAATAAAAAATTCATAGGCAGGGAGTCAAAAGAATTCTTCTGCATCTCATGCCTTGCAGAAAGGCTTGAATGCACCATAGAGGATCTTGAGGATAAAATAGAGATCCTTAAGGAAGAGGGCTGCGCCCTGTTTTCATAAAAAAAAGCCCCCATAAAAGAGGGCTTTTTTTTTATGAAAATCAAACGCGGATTATTCTGTCTTCAGATATTCCAAGCTCCAAGGAAGCCTCAAGGGCCTTATCCGAATCGGAGCTGGAAATAAGGCATGAAATCGTAGTATGGGAATCAGTCGTTCTTAATACGGATATCTTTCTTTTATCAAATGAAGCAAGAATCGAATCCATTATGCCGGATGCGCCCTTGATTCCAGTTCCAGCAAATGAAAACTTTGAGACTCCGGACATGCATGAGAAAACTATTCCGGCCTCACGAAGCGCCATTGAGGCTGTTTCAGATAATTTATCCGGACAAATAAACAGGACCGAATCATATGTCATATTGATCATATCAAGGCTTATATTCCTTGCCTTCATTATGTCAAAAACAGACTTTGCAAGCATACCGGAATTAACATCAGGATTTTCAGCAAATTTTATTTCCATTTGAGACTGCTCTGATGAGATTTCAAGAGAATCGAAAACTCCCGTACCCTCAATGCCTGTAACTGCGGAGGTGCCGGACAAAGCGTCCTCTGGCACGGAAAGAGGGGCAATAATAAGAAGAGAATGCCTGGAAGCCTCCTGTTCAAGATATTAAATAAATATAAAAAAATCAAGAGAAGAAATCTTTTCAGGAAATCTGCCCTTTACATAAAAGCCATGCATAAAAGAGCATGAAAACCCTGCCTTCAGAAGGCTAGAGCATATTGAGGAGCTTTTAGAAACCTGAGAGGCAAATGACATGAGCTCGGAAGCCCTTCCTGAAAGACCGGACCTGTCTGCCCCTATTCTGCGGCAAAGACCGTCAAGCTGCAAGCCGGGGATCTCTCCAGCAAGAATAAAAATAACCTTTTCGCCTTTGGAAAGCAGAAGCATGGCTTCGGCAGCCGCCTGCTCTTCCTTTCCAGCCATATCTTTTTCGCTTATAACAAACGCATCCATAAAAACCTTCAAAATAGTAAATTGAATAATAATTAATCAAGAACAGAATTTCTGTAAGAGACGGATTCTTCCTGCAATACGAAAAATACCAGACAAGGAGAAAAAATGAAAATAAAAATAGGGCTCTGCCAGATAAAAACGTCAGAGAAACTATCAGAAAACCTGAAAAGGGCTGAAAAAAATATACAAAAGGCAGCTGAAGAGGGATGCCGAATAGCAGCCCTTCCTGAAATGTTCTGCTGTCCCTACAGCCTTAAAAGCTTCAGTGATTTCAGCCAGCCTGCCAAGGAAGGCTGCGAAATATACGATTTTCTTTCCGAATGCGCTTCAAAATTCAAAATAAGCCTGATAGGTGGCTCAATGCCGGAGAAGGACGGCAGCCGCATATATAACTCCTGCCTTATTTTTGAAAGCGGAGGAAAGCTGGCGGCAAAACACAGAAAGAACCATCTGTTCGATGTGGACATAAAGAACAGCATCAAATTCACGGAATCAGCGGTCCTGTCAAAAGGCGACAAATTCACAGTAGCTGAAATTGAAGGAATAAAAGCAGGCATAGGAATATGCTATGACATAAGATTCCCAGAGCTTGCCGAACGTATGGCGCTAAATGGAGCCGAGATTCTCCTCTATCCGGGAGCATTCAATATGCGAACAGGACCGGCTCATGGGGCGCGGACAATAAGGGCAAGGGCGCTCGACTGTCAATGCTATGCAGCCGGAATAGCGCCAGCATTAAACACAAGCCTCTCATATCATTCATACGGACATTCCATGGCTGCCGATCCTTGGGGAAGCAAAATAGCCGGTCTTGATATTGAGGAAGGAGTTAAATCATTCACGGCAGATACTGAAATGATAAGGGAAATAAGGGAGCAGCTGCCGCTATTAAAAGAAAAAATGAGAGTCATAACTGACTGCAACAAAGGACATAAAGTA
>JAKSUM010000116.1 GCA_024409025.1 bacterium
TTTGCAAAATTTATTTCTTCGAATATGACCGCCCCTCCGAACCTTACGGCCTTAGTAACGTCGCTTTCATGGAATTCAATCCTGTCTCCTGCTGGAATGTATTTTCCAAGAACGAATTCGTCCAAATTTTCGGTGCAGTTTATTACGGACATTACAGGAAGTCCGAGCTCTCTGCATATAAGCTTGCAGTCAGTTGTCTTTCCCGTTCCGGAAGGCCCATGAAAAAGGACCGCGCATGAATCTCCCTCTCTTATGGCATTACAGAGAGACTTTAATTCCGGCTTAAGGACGAATTCCGAAGAGAGCTTGGGGATGCAGTCCAAGTATTTTTTATCGAATTCCTTTTTTGGGAAAGTACTTATTTCCGAATTCGAAATTTTTTTCATTGCGGCATCATTTTCAATGGCTATAGAACATATATTGGCAAAGGAAAAATAATTTTCGAATTCGGAAGGATCAACCATCGGATCTGCATATATGATGTCAAACTCCTTATTTTTGCATGATTGGTAAAGAGTTTCGTGTATTTCGGCAAAGGTGTTAGGGGTCGGGCTGTCGATATGCCTCATAATCAGGCTGTCAAAATTCCTGTCCTCCTTCATCAGGAATGCCGCGGCACCGGCAACGGAAGGAAGATATCCGTAATAGAGCTCAAAGGAGCTGTCACCGTCAGCAAGCATTTTGCCTTCCGAATCCACAGCGGAGTACCTTATCGTGCTCTCTCCGGCTTTAACATGATATGCGTGAACTTTTGATTTTACTATCCTGTCCTTCCTCCATTCATCCGGCACAGGGAGAATAAGGGAAACAAGCATCGATCTTTCATGCTTGTGGAAAAATCCCCCTGCGGCTCCGGAAGGATCATTCTTTATCGAAGACAGCATAGACAGAAAAAGGCTCAGTCCTTCACCTATAGGCTGCGCCAGAGATGTGGTCCCTTCAAAGGACTGGTTATTCGGATGCACATACAGATTGGTGGCATCCGAAAGGTGCTTAAACCCAAAAGCCTTATAAATGGCTTTTCTTGTTCCTGTCTTTATGCGATAAGCGTCTTTAAAAATATTTTTTTTCATTGCAAGCTGTGAAAACCCCGTTAAACTATAATCTGACAGATAACATCAATTCTTGAAAGCTTTCCGCAATACCTTTAAAACACGGCTTATACGCGGATAACAGCCGTAAATAAAGGATAGAGCCTGTAGTATCATAGAAATAGACAGATTATTTTTTTATTGGAGCATAATGCCATAGAGGAACCTATGGCTTAACGTTAGTTTTACATGAAGGACAATCTTCTGGAAAGGCTTCAGTCCGGAAAGCCTCTATCTCTCAAACAGCTTATATTAATGACGGTAAACCTCAGCATTCCGGCGATTATGGCAAGAATGACGTCTGTAGCCATGCAGTATATAGACGCTTCAATGGTCGGATCCGTCGGTTCGGAAGCCGCTGCCGCCATAGGGCTTGTAAGCTCGACCACATGGCTTCTGACGGGCATAACGGTCGCTGCGGGAATGGGCTTCACCGTCCAGATTGCTCAGAGGCTCGGCGGAGGAGAAGGCGGAAAGGCAAGAAGTCTTGTAAGACATGGCCTTGCAGCCGTCCTTATCTTCAGCCTTGTCTTAGGCGGAGGCGGAGCCGCCATAAGCGGCAGTCTCCCCTTATGGCTTGGCGGAAGCGAAGGGATAATCCGTGACGCTTCACTGTATTTCCTTATATTCTCAGCCGCCATCCCCCTGTTTGCCGTAAACTTTACGGCAAGCTCAATGATTCAGGCCAGTGGCAATATGAAAATACCGAGCGTTCTGAATATAATGACCTGCTTTCTCGACGTGGCGTTCAATGCCGTTATGATTTTTCCTCAGCTTCAGATTAATATGGCCGGACAACAGCTTGTAATAAAAGGCGCTGGAATGGGCGTCGCAGGAGCCGCCGCAGGGACCCTGCTTGCAATGGCAGTCTCCTGTCTGGCGATGACCGGCTATCTTCTTTTTGTATCTGAAGACCTCAAGCTGAGAAAAGACGACAGGAAATATCCCATTATTCCCGAGCTGAAGGAACCCTTACGGCTTGCAGTCCCGATGGCCTTTGAGGAATTTGTAATAGGAAGCGCCTACGTCGCCTTTACGAGAATCGTGTCCCCTCTCGGCACTGTAGCCCTTGCCGCAAATTCATTCGCAATAACAGCCGAAGGACTCTGCTATATGCCCGGATACGGAATTGCCAATGCGGCATCAGCCCTTATAGGGCAAAGCGTGGGGGCAGGCAGGCCGGATCTGGCAAGAAGGCTCGGATGGGTGAACGCTTTTCTCGGAATGGGGATTATGATGATTACCGGAGCATTGATGTATGCTTTCGCCCCTGAAATGATAGGCCTCCTGTCTCAGGATCCGGAGGTAATAGCCGCAGGGACATCAATTCTTAGGATAGAGGCTTTCGCCGAACCGTTTTTTGCCGCAGGCATAGTCATTGCGGGAATATTCAGGGGCGCAGGAAATACGCTGCTTCCAAGTCTTGTGAATTTCGTTAGCATGTGGGCGGTAAGAATCCCAGCAGCAGCCCTTCTCGCCTCCTCATACGGCATAAAAGGCGTATGGGCTGCAATGTGCGCGGAGCTTTGCATAAGGGGCATCATGTTCGCAGTATTCCTCATCAGAGGAGGAAGGACAATGTACATGAAAAAGGCTGCCTAATGTTATTTTTTTTCAAATACAGGATTTCAAACAGGTATAATGGAATTACCCTCCGTTAACCAAAAAGCTATAGAGAAAGAAGGCATAATCAATGGAACATGGCAAAACGGTTCCCGAAAAGATAAAAAGGGATTATAACTCCTTTATAAAATGGTGCATGGCAAACGGCATAAAGGACATAGGACACTGTGTAGCCCCTCTTGCAAGCACAAAGCTCAGATGCAAGCCTGTAAACATCGAAGAATTCAGCAGAAAGGTCTTTGAAAACGGAAGCGAGCTCGACGGCTCAAGCTTTGCAACAGGAGGCGGAAGGGTCGTTCACAGGGCAATGGTTATGGCCAAGCCCGATTTTGACGGAAAATGGTTCGTCCTTCCAGATCCCGTAAGAAGCAGCACGCTCTTTGTAATGTCAGACATGGAATCTCCGGAAGGCTCGGCAATGTGCGCAAGGCACCCCTTGGCATCATCATGCAGGCATCTTGAAAAATCCATAGACAATCTGATGAAGACAGCCGGCTTTTCCGAAAGGCATCCTAATGAGAGATACACGCTTACGGTCGGCTATGAGAAGGAATTCTTCATTGTCCCTAAGGAAGCATGCGTGCGTGACGATATAAGGTATCTGGGACAGACCATTACAGGAGGTCCGGGGCCTATCAACCAGAATCTGAGGGGCGTATATCTTTCAATTCCCAGAAGGGCCGAGGAGCAGCTTCTCGATGATATAGTCAGCGATCTGGCTGAAGTCGGCATAATCGCGACCCAGAAGCATCTTGAGGTCGGACAGACGGGAAACGATGCGCGCGGACGCCAGTGCGAGGTCGTTCTCAAGTATGATGAAGCAGTAAACGCCACGGACAATGATCTCATAGCAAGGCAGATAATAGAGGACGCATGCGACAGGCACGGATTTAAGGCTATTCTTGGAAGCAAGCCATTTACTGACGACAGCGAAGGAAACGGCATAAACGGAAGCGGAAAGCATACGAACATAAGCATAGGTAAATTTGACGCATCGTCAGGAGACCTCACCGAGAATTTTTTTGAGACAGAAGCATTCTGTCCGTCAGAGGCAATGGAACATGTGTCCCTCATAGGCATTGCCGTACTGGCCGCAATGGGAAGAGCCTGGCCTGTTCTCGACGCCTCAATAGCCTCAAGAGGAAATGAGCAGAGAAGAAAGCCCGGATATGAGGCTCCTGTTTATCTTTCGGCATTCCTTGGAAGCACATCCGAATTCAGGGATTCCTTTGCAAGCGAAAGAAACCGCTCCGCATCAATAGGACTGACAGGCAACAAGCTCGAATGGAGGACTCCGGGAGCAAATACGAACATGTATTATCCCCTCGCCTTTCTCGCAATTGCCGTTTCGGACGTGATAGACGAAATCTCTGAAAACATGAAGAAGGCGTTTGAAGACGGCAAGACGCTGCAGAATGCGGTTGACGCTGAATATGGAAGGCTTCGCAGTGAGATAGATCATTTTGTTGTTTCCGAAGATGTCTTCGAAATATCAAAGGACGAGGCTGAAGACAGATTCAAATGCAGGGTTCCCATGAACACCCCTGACGCGCTTACGGCATTTGACTCTTTCGAAAATACATCCTTCCTTGTAAAAAGCGGGATATTCACTGAAGAGATGGTCAAGGCCTTTAAAATTGTCCAGCTCGAGAATTACATCCAGAGGGTTATAGCCGAAGGAATGGTCATGTCAAGGATGTCCAAAGAGCTTAGCAACAGGACATTCAGCTGCGGAATAATGAAAACGCGCTTCAGCGATCTTGAAGGAATGGATATCAGGCTCAGCCAGAGGAGAAACTTCCTTGGAAAGCTCAATGCGGATCTTATGGATCTGGTTGACTATTCCTATGCCAGGGAATCGGGCGAAGTACGCGAGAAAAAAGACATAGCGACCCTGATTAAGGAAATCAAAAAGGAAAAGGATGCGGAAAAGGCAGCCTCCGTCATAACTGAAGAGCTTATCCCCCTCATGTGTGAAACCAGAAAAATATACGAAAAAATGGTCGACCTCATGGGCGGAGAAGAGGAAGTCTCAAAGCTTTAATGAAAAAAATCCCGAGGTACAAGCCTTGGGATTTTTTTCAGGCATTAAGATAAGAAAGGAAAAATAATGAAATTCAAGATATATGCCGTTTTTGCCGCTTTTATTCTCGTTCTATATGCAATGCCGGCTTTGGCGTCGGAATGCATAATGTGCGGACAGATTATAAACACAAACTATGTCAGAACTCAGCGCGGGGATGTATGCGAAAGCTGCTTCAACAGAGTAATGCAGCAGCGCGGCGGAGGAGCACAGCAGCCTCAGGGCAATGCAGTCTGCGAACAGTGCCGGCGTCAGATAAACGGCAACGCAGCAAGGACAAGAACAGGCTATATATGCGGCGACTGCTACAGAAAAACCGTTAAGAGATGCGCCGCCTGCCATAAGTTCATTACCGGAAGAGGAATGACTGACGGCACCAATTATT
>JAKSUM010000117.1 GCA_024409025.1 bacterium
TGACAGCTCCTCTCCTCCTGCTGTTTTTCTGGTCTTTTGACGACTGCGGTCTTTATCCTTTACCGAAGTTTTTTTCTCCGTTATATCGGGTATTTCTATCCTGTCCCCGTTTTTCAGCCTTTTGGCAAGATTTATGCCGTCCGGATTTCCGTTTTTGGTTATGCCGCCAGCTTCCTGCAGGGCATGTATTACCATGTCCCCGTTTTTCATTCTGTATACTCCGGGTCTTTTTATTTTTCCGCTTAGGTGGACATATACGAATTCTTCCTCTGGCTTTTTTTCCGTAGATGTTTTGCTTACTATTTTTGCTTTTGGGGGCTCTGCAGGGCACTGGGCGTAAGATGATATTTTTGAGTTTACAAATACAAGCATAAATAATGCCGTAAATGAGAGAACTGTAGTTATTATGCTGTTCCTTTTTTCTTCATCCATATTTCTGCCTCCTGATTGTTTGATTAAGGCTATTTTAAAAAAACAGGATTGCCCTGTTTTTTCAGTCTTGTTAAAAAAAACAGCATGATTGTTAAAATTTTTGAAATAAAAAGACCGCTGAATTTTCAGCGGTCTTTCTTATATGTTTTTATTTCTGATTGTTATCAGGATTTTCTGTTTGTTTCTGTTCCTCATCTGATGATTCGGAAGGGGGATTTACGTTATCTTCAGCCTCGCTTATTCCTTCAGTAGCGAGCGTGTTCCTGCTGAATTCTTTTGCCTCTTTTGTAAATGAAAGCATATATATCATGAGACCCATGACTATATATCCTGCAGTGTACTGGAATGCAAGTGACATCCACATTGGTTCTATTGTCCATGGCAGATACATATTGCCGTTTGGATCTGCGGAGTGTATGATTCCGAAAAATGCAAGAGCGGCCAAAACTATGCAGTACATCGAGGCTTTCTTGATTTTTCCGTCAATCATTTCCGCAAGCATTCCGCCCCAAAGCATTGCCGTGACTATAAATCCGTTTCCTAGTGCTATGATTGTCAGAGGTTCAGGAAGGGCATGGCTATGAATTGTTTTTTCCGTGGCCGTGATCGTTTCGTAAAGTCCTTCTACCATTATGCCGTATTTTATGGCCAGCAGTCTTGCTACTGTCGGGAATAGGGCAAGGGCGACTGCCGGAGCATGCTTTTTAGGACATACTACAAATGCTTCTGCTATTATTTCGATTGCTACAAACAGAAGTATGGGGGCAAGAACCGCCATAGGTATAAGTGAGAAGAAAAAGGATATGATTCCGAATATTCCGCAGAATCCGATAAATAGGCCGGTAAGAATTGTGTATCCTGCGCCTGCGCCCATTTTTTTGTAAGCAGGATGGCCTATGTAAGGGGTTGTCTGGGCTACTCCTCCAAAAAGACCGGCTACAAGCGTTGCTGCCGCTTCAGTAAGTATGATGTTTCTCGTGTCAAAATCATCTCCTGCAGCTTTTGCGCTTTCTGTTGAATTGATGCCGCCTATTACTGTAAGGATTGCGAATGGGATTGATATTGGAAGATACTGCAGTGCGGGCATGAAGCCTTTTATGAAATCAAGCGTCGGTAACGGGAATGCTATTCCTTTTATATTGAACGGCTCAATTTGCTTATATGTCAGTACATTTTCTCCGAAGTGGAAGAAGGCTCCATTGATGTGATATATTATAGTGCCTGCAATTATAGCGACAATGAGGCCTGACATTTGCTTTGGCAGCCTTATTTTTGCTATCAGGTTATAAAGCACTAGTCCGAATGCTATAAGCCCGATTACAGGATATGAGAAGATTTCAAGAAGCGGGCCAAAGCCTAAAAGGCCTATGCCTATTCCTGCGAGAGAGCCTAAGAGTCCTGCCTGTGGCACTATCTGGCGGATTTTTTCGCTGAAAAACGCCATAATGCCTTTGAATATGCCTGTAAGCACCATGGTTGCCATGCCGACATACCATGACATATGGGCGGCATCGTTTATATTCATGCCGTCCTTCTGGGCCTGAAGGAATACGGGACCTAAAACGACAAGGCCTATACCTATGGTTGAAGGAGTGTCAAGTCCGAGCGGCATTGCCGTTATGTTCTTGTTTCCTGTCTTCTGATATAGCTTATATGCCATCCAGCTGTATACGAAATCCCCGAACAGCACTCCTATCGCAGTGCCCGGGAACATCTTTGTAAATATAATGTCGGCAGGGAAACCGAATGCCGCCACGAGCGTTCCTGATAGAAACGCAAGAACGGCGAGGTTGTCGATCATAAGGGCAAAAAAGCCGTTTATGTCGCCCTGCTTGAACCATTGGAAATCGCTTTTGGCTGCAGCAGTCATTTTTTTTTATCCTTTCCGGAAATAGTCGATTTTTTTCATTTTCGACATATGCCGGATTTCTTCCTTTGCTTATCTCGGAGAAAGGGTTTTGTCCTGTAGCGTGATTTTTGATTATTGAATATTTTTTCGAATGATTTGACAAAATTCGGAGACTATGATCTGAAATAAAGAAAAGCAGAAGGAAACTTCCTCCTGCTTTTCTTTATTTTTATGATTCTGATGAGGTATCGCTGCCTGCGCCTGCAAATTTTGCGTCAAGCTTGAGAAGATATCTTTCATCCTCATATGTAAGCTCAATACCTTTTATCATCCTGAGAGCCGCCTGACATGGATTGATATCTTGAAATTCTTCGAGGGTTGCCGTGGCTTCTCTGAGAGTCTTAGGACTTATGCTGTTTCCTGACAGTCTCTGATCGCACATCCAGCCTATCGCTATCGCGCATGGGGCAAAGAATGCCGCCGAGCTGCCGTTCTGTCTTATTGCCCTGCATATATCAAGTACAGCGCTTTCTTTTTCTCTAAATGCCGGTGTCCGTCCTGAATCCGTTCTAAGGGATTTGCCGAGAGCATATGCTGAAAATTGCAGATTATTTGAGATCCTCATCCTGCAATTGTTTATATCCGTACGGAATTTGTCATATATCCACTCCGTATTTGTTGATGATATGGAAAAGGCGTACATTATTGCCTGTATATATTTTGTATTTGTTATCCTGACAAGCTTATCAATCTGCTCTGTCGTCCCACACTGGCCCAGCAGCATTATTGCCTGAGCATTGCTTGAAATTTTAGGGCCGCTTCCTCCGAAGCCTTGAATATCTGATCCAAGCTCGCTCATGCATATTGATGCGATCTCTGATTTTTCAGACTGGCTCCAGCATTCGCATAGCTTTCTTGATAGGGTAAAAAGCCTTTCCCTTGTCTGATATGTTATGTTTTTTTTCAGCTCCCTGATTATATATGGAGCGAAATCCGCTTTGTTTCCGCAGCTTGTAATGTCTGTTATTGCTGTCTTTATAAAATGGCACAGCCTGCTTTTTTCAATTGAAGAGCCTTTCCTCTTGCTGTTATATGCCCGTTCGCAGTTCTGGACTAGTGAGCTTATTTCGTTAACGGCATTAAGAATGCTGCCCTGAGGAGCCGCCATCTTTGACTTTGTCTTTGTTTTGGATTCCTCTCCTATTTTTATCTCCACGCTTGCCCCTTCAAATGCATTATAGCCTTCGGGGTTGTCCGATACCCATGTGTCTATTGTCAGTATTTTGCTTGTCGACATATTTACCGAGCATGATACGTACATATCAGCCCCATATGCCTTTTTTAAAGAGATTTCGCCGCGTTCTATTGTCTTATACTGTCCGGGAATATATTCTGTCTGTATTGGCAGGCATATCCTGTCCTGCCCCTTTTCTATTCTGAATCCATGCATTACTTCGGAAGAGAATGGAAGCTCATCTCCTGCCGATATTATCCGCTCACGGGAGCCTTTTGCAAGTCCAAGGAATAGGGTGTCGTTTATAATGGGTTTTCCCCATTCTATTGCTAACGCAGGCTTTGCCGGTATGCTTAAAGGCGCCGGATTCGATCTGCGCACCGCTTTAGGGGCTTCTGTCTTGCCTGGAAGAACCATATCCTCTTTAAGGGAGTTCTCATTCTGATGAAGGTAATAGTGGTATACGGCCGCCCCTCTTGAAACTGACAGATCCGGATCAAGGGCTGATATTGGGTCACGCTTGAAGAATTTCTTGAGTCTGTCCGTAACCATATAGAATTTCGACATGCCTCCGTTAAGTATAACCTCATCAACTCTTACGTTATCGTTTCCGAGCTTGCAGGCTGCTTTTTTCAGGACGTCCAAAATCGGATATATTATGTTGCGCGTGTCTGTTATGCTTTCAAAACGTCTGTAGTCTTCTAATGAGAGGCCTTCGCCCATGAATTTTCTCAGAATCTGCTCTACCTCAGTCTTACTGAACGAATCCTCATAGTCATATCCTGTCCCGAGGGGGCCTCCTGCAGGAAAGTCTTCTATATCATCGTCTGCCCATGCTCCGAAGTCCATGCCGCTCTGGGAATTGCTTACATCTATTTTTAATGTTTCGGCATATGCCAAAAGTCTCGGCATTATTTCCGAAGGATTGTTTTTGAGCTTGAGAGCCAGGTTTCTGTCCAGCTTCTCTATTTTTGATATGTATCTTTTAAACATTTCTTCGGCTATTGCCGCGTCAAAATCGTCACCTCCAAGCAGGGTGTATCTGTTAAAAGCTATCTCGTCGATTTTTACGGTATTTTTATTTTCATCCCTCCATTTTATGTTATGGAGGGTTACGTCAAGCGTTCCTCCTCCAAGATCGAATACCATCACATGCTTGGGAGTTTCGAGATCCAGAACGGAACCGCTTATTTCTCCGTTATGTATTTGGTTTATGAGATCGTATATTACGGCGTTTGGCTCGTAAAGAAGGACAGGCCTTTCGCTTCCGTCCTCATTTTCCGTACGTATGCCTGCCAGTCTTGCTGCATCAAGAGTAGCCCTGCACATGGCAGGATCGAAGCTTGCGGGAACTGTGATTACGGCATCGGTTATCTCGCTTCTTAGGGCTTTTCCAGCCTGCGTTATCAGATGATTAAGTATTCTCGAGGATACCTCCGCAGGAGTGACATCTATTACGTCCGGAGCAAGCTGGGGAGCTGTTTCCTCTCCCATATGGCTTTTTATTGATTTGGCCACATATGCCGGTCTTAGGGCATGCTGCTTTTTGGCAAAATCACCGACCTGTATTTTGTTCTTGTCCTGCTGGTAGTATACGCAGGACGGAAGTGTGGGTTTTCTTATCTGGGATGTTGGAGAGTCCA
>JAKSUM010000118.1 GCA_024409025.1 bacterium
GTCGTTATCAATGATTTTGTCTTGACTGAAACCCGAAAGAAGCCTGAACTCCCTGATTTTAGAAGTTGAAGGTACATGAGGGCCTGCACAAAGATCTGTGAAATCGCCGCATGTATATATGCTTACTTCCTCATCTTCAACGGCAGCAGCCAGCTCGGCTTTATATTTTTCGCCTTTTTCGGTGAAAGCCTTTACGGCATCTTCCTTCTTCATAGTAGTCCTGACAAAGGAAAGATTCTGCTCTATAAGCCTCTTCATCTCCTTTTCAATGGCCTGAAGATCTTCCGGAACAAAAGCATTTTCCTTATCAAAGTCATAATAAAAGCCATTCTCGATTGAGGGGCCTATAGCAACCTTTGTTCCTGGGAAAAGCTTTGTCACGGCAGCTGCCATCACATGAGAGGCACTGTGGCGGATTACGCTCAGCCCGTCGGGGCTGTCTGCAAAGACCATCTCGACTGCGCTGTCAGCAGGAGCCGCAGCAGAGAGATCGCATACTTTGCCGTTGATTTTTGCGGCAACGCACTTTTTCGAATCCTTCTGATAGTATTTCTTGAAACAGTCAAGGCATGAGAAATCTCCGTTCTCAATATCCTTAGCTTCTCCGCTCTGCGGATTTATCAATTTTATCATTTGCTGTATCCTTTCCGCCTGTATCGGAATTTACGCCCGCTCGGATTTTGCGGACTCTTGCGGAAGGTACTCCTTCCAGTTTACATATTATAAATCAATCAACTAAAAAAAGCAAGAATATAAGAAAACAGGCGCATTGTTTTTTTTTATTGACATAAGTGCTTCATTATAATATAATATTTAAATTATAATAAACATAGAAGAAACAAAACACAAAAAATGGAGTTTAAAATATAATGCCAGAATCACAGGTAATGAGGAGAGCTTTTTATTCAAGAGCACTCGGGAAAGAAAAAAATTATACCGTATATCTTCCAAAGTCATATTACGAAAATCAAACACTCAGATATTCCGTCCTATACCTTCTTCCAGGCCTTATGGACTACGATCTTACATGGTTTGAAAAAGGTCATGTAAAAGAGCATGCTGACAGGCTTGTATCCGAAGGCAAAATAGGAGAATTTATAATCATATCTGCAGACAAAGACGATGCCGCTCTGGATATAAACAGAAGACATGAGTTCTCAGAATATCTTGCAGAAGATCTCAGAAATCACATAAATTCCGAATTCAGAACTATTGCGGTACGTCAGCACTGCGGCATAGAGGGACTTTCATTGGGAGCCGGATGGGCAGTCAGAATGGGCATACAGTATCCTCAGTATTATTCGTCAATAGGCGCTCTCAGTGGCGGATTCGGTGATGAAGCGTACAACACTATATGGAAACGCAAAGACGAACTGAAGCAGATGGGAATGAGATTCAGAGTTGGAGCTGGCAAAGGAGAACCGGAAATCATACCCGGAAGTCAGCATTTTGTCAATTTCATCAAAGATCTCGGCTTCTATTGCGAGCTGGAGCTTTCAGAAGGGCCTCATGATTGGCCTCTATGGGAACAGCAGATATACAATTCACTGCAGTTCCACTACTACTCATTCAATCACTGAAAAACAGAGCCGGTTATGTCAAACCGGCTTTTTTTATTAGGATAACGCCAAACAAAACAATTTACAGGCTTATTCCGGCTTATATTGCCTTTTAAGTCCTATTATGATATAATCATAAAGATTTATTTTCCGCTAAAATAAGCAAAAAGCGGATGGAGGGATAATGTCCGATTTTAAAAAAGCTCTCGCTGCGCTGTCAGCAGGCGCGGCATCATTTTTAAGCGCTCTTCCGGCATATGCTTACACAATAACATCGCATATCCAGGCCAGCGACGGGCCTGTAACCAAAATAATATTGGACACGTCAGATCCTGTCTGGATTCCGCTTAAGGCATTCGCAGGTCTATCAGCAGCAGCCGCATGCTACATCTTTATAAAAGATTACAAACAAATAATTCATGGCGCCGATGACTCCGGAGAAAAAAACCTAACGTCTGAGGACATAATGAAAGGCACATATCCGGCATCCAAGCCTGAGCCTGTATCAGCAATGGGAAAAGGAACCTTAAACTTAGGAAAAGAAGATCCTGCGTTTTCCATAGTGGAATTCATAAAGCAGGCGGAATGTCTTTATGCAAAATCACTAAAGGCCAGGCAGTCCAGAGAATGGGGCGCAATGAAATTCACAATCCCTCATAACCTCTGCCTGAACATGCAGAATCATAAGGTAAAAACACCTAAATACATGCCTCTGGCAACTATAATAGAAAAGCTTGAAAGCTATAATACAGGATCGGAAAAAGCAACAATCAGATTCAGAGGAATAGCTGAAAGGCCTGAAGGCAACACGATAGAAGAAGAAGTATGGGATTTTGAAAGATTTAAGGGTGTAAAATCCAAATATGACAAAACAATGTCCGAATGTCCGGAATGCGGTTCTACAGAAGAGCCTGATCTTGACGGAAAATGCCCTTCCTGCGGAATAGAGACTCTAAGCGGCAAATACGGGTGGGTACTTCATATGGCGGAAAAACAGGCGCAGAAAAGCGTAGATCTTCTCCCGCTGCCTCCTACATCTCCAAGAAGAGAGGGATCAGAGCTGACAATAGTACAGGAAAACCTTGACAAGCTGCTTTCAGAAGAATCAAAAAAGCATCCGGAATTAAACCTGAACGAGGCCAGACAAAACGTAATATCACTCATAGCGGAATACTATAAAGGGCTTCTGTCAGATGATGAGCATGGAGCTCAAATCTGCACCGACAATCTTCTTAGAACATATAGGGCAATAATACCTATGATGCGCAAGCGTCATGCGGCTATGCCTCTTCTTGGAATACAGGTACTTAATGCCGTGCCGGCAAGAATACTTTATGATTCGCAAAATTTCATCATAACTTTCAGAATATGGGCAAATCTTAATTTTACATCTGCAGGCACGGAAATATCCAATCTTATATCAGATTATGTGACCGTCGTAAAGACGCACGGAAACGGTGGAAGATGGAAAATCGAGAAAGTAGAGCCGGAAGCGGAGTATAAACCTTAAAAAACAATGTCAACAAAATATATAATATCATCATTCATAATGATAGCTATTCTTGTAGTCACATTTCTACTCTTTCAGAAAAGCAGAAATGAGTGGAGAGAAAACAGCTGGCAAAAAACAAAATGCACAGTAATAAAAACAAGCATAGTAAAGTCATCGAGCAGATCGCCGGCATCTCAAATGGGCTCGGTTATAAGATACAGCCCTCAGATCATTATTCGCTACAAAGCATTTGGAGATGAAAAAGAAAGCGTTCTTACAGAACAAAGTGAAGACGCCATAGCTTTCCGATCAAGAAGCGATGCATTAAAATTCGCAGAAAAATATAAAGAGGGAAGCGAACACTACATATATTTCAAGACCGTTTCCCCTCTCGTATGCACTCCAAAGCCTGAAAGGACAGAAGGCCCCATAAGGATGATAATAGCTGGTCTTTTATTCCTTCTCGTGTGCCACATGGCTTTCAGGACTTTCCGAAAAATAAGGAAAAAAATACACTCATCGAATTAGCTTAATATCATAATTTCCATTATGTATATGCCTAATGCATACAGCTCCGCTTATGCCTGTCTGTATTGTCCGGCATAATTTATCATCAAACGCCTTAAGGACATCTGGGGACGGATGTCCTTTTTTATTATCCATACCAGCCGTTATAACGCACAATTTAGGAAGAACTCCGGCAATAAAATCATTAGAAGATGAAGTCGAGCTGCCATGATGAGCTGCTTTTATGACATCAGCATGTATATCCGAATTGCGTCCTAAAATTATTTTTTCCGCATGCTTCTCAATATCTCCGCACATAAGAAATCTTGTACCGGAAATATCGACAATAAGAACAAGGGAAGAGTCATTCTCATCAACAGGTCTGTCACCTGCTGACGGATAGACGACAGTGACTGAGGCAGAGCCGGATATGTATATTACATCGCCTGCAGATATTCTTTCAGATTTATTTACATAAGGCATAAAAGGAGAAACAAGCACATGCTTAACATTCACCTTTTTTGCAAGGGAATTAAAGCCTCCACAATGATCATCATGATTATGGGTTATAAAAACATAATCAAGACTCTTAAAGCCTTTTTTTAGAAGGAACGGCGCTATTATTCCTCCTCCGGAATCAATTCCGCCATTCTTTCCGGAAGAACCGCAGTCTATGAGGACCGTCCTTCCCTCCTCTGTTATAAACAGACAGGCGTCAGAATCGCCAACATCAAAGAACACAGCCTCAGCGCCATCAAAAGCAGGAGGAATTAAATACGAGGCGGCAAGAAGAATCAGAGGAAAAACGGGGACAGAAAAAACAGAAAGCCTGCCCTTATAAAAATTAAGAAAAAGAAATACCGAGGCAAAATATACAGCAAGCATCTGCTCAGAAGGAGCGCATACATCAAAAAAAGCAAAAGAAAGCGATGAAATATATGAATTCCAGAAAATAAGCACATGAGCGAAAAAATCGCATACTGCCGCAGGAACAAAAGAGAAAGAAGGCAGTAGAAGAACAAATCCGCTTTCGATCATTCCAAAAGCAAGAATCATAGCGGCAAGAGGGGCGGCGAAAAGATTAGAGACAAAAGAAACAGGAGCCCAAGAGCAAAACCAGTAGGCGCAAAGCGGAACAGCGGCAAGCTCTGCGGAAAAACTTATCATAAAAGATTCCGAGACAAATTTCAATATACCGCCAATTCCCTGCATATGAGGCCTTATAATCATCATGTAAGCGCATATTCCGGCGACAGCCCCAACGCTAAGCTGAAAGCCGCAGTCGCATACATAAGAAGGTCTGAAAGCAATCATGCTGAAGGCTGAGAATGAAAGAGCAGAAGGCAGATCATAATCACGTCCAAAACCCGAAGCAGCAAAAGCGACAGAACTCATGAGGGCCGCCCTAATTATGCTTGGCGATGAACCTGCCATTACGGAATACATACAGACAAAAAAACAAATAAGGACAAAAGACAGAAATGCATTAATTCGCAATTTTTTAAAAATGAGGAAACAAAATGCTGATATCAAGGATATATTAAAGCCTGACGCTGCCAATAAATGAAAAGTCCCCGA